>CBIHMX010000131.1:0-6987 GCA_966211115.1 uncultured Gemmatimonadaceae bacterium
CTATACCCCGTGCCCGGATGCCCCGATGCCTACTGTGTGATTCCTCGGATCGTGCGGTACATTATACCGAGCTGTTCGAGAAAAGTCTTGAACTTCGTCGGATCGTAGTAGTACTTCCGCATCTCGTCTCGATAGCGAGCCATGATCTCGGCGTTCAGCCAGATCGCGGGCTGGTCCACCGCCCGGATGAACGGCGTGTATTTCCGCTCCTTCGTCTGGACGTTGTTGAAGTAATCCCAGGCGTCGGAGACCACCTTCGGCGTCAGGAAGATGTCGAGCAGCGTGAGGGCCTGGACCTTGGCGCCCTGCAGCGCGCCCTTGTGGGCGATCGGGGTGGCCATGGCGATGGCATTGGCCCAGTTGTGTCCGGGACCGCCGGGGATGTTGGACGGATAGCGCAGCGTCACCGTCGGGACGACCCACGATACGTCACCGATGTCGTCCGAGCCGCCACCCATGCGCACCGCGTTAGGGTTCGGGGCCCGCATGCCGCTGGCCGACGTATCGAGTCCGGACTCGCGAACGCCGAGCTCACGCTGCAGCGCCCGGGCCAGCGCGAGGTCGTTGGCGTCCCATTTCGGCATGCCGACCCGGGTGATGTTCTTTCCCATCGTCTCGGCGATCGACTTGTTGAAGTGCTGGTCCATCGCCGACCCGATGATCATGACGGTATCGACCTGCGTCCCGGTCATGAGCGCCGCTCCCTCCGCCATCTTCCGGGCGGCCTCGAACATCGGCAGCGTGCGGTCGTAGTCGAGGTGGCGGAAGAAGAACCAGATCGACGCCGTCTGCGGCACCACGTTAGGCTGGTCGCCGCCGTCGGGGATCACGTAGTGCGAGCGCTGCGGCAGCTCGAGGTGTTCGCGCTTCATCTCCCACGCATTCGCCATCAGCATCACCGCGTCGAGCGCGGACTTGCCGCGCCATGGAGCGCCCGCCGAGTGCGCGGTCTGGCCGCGGAAACGGAACTCCGCCGAGATCAGCGCGTTGCCGCCTTGCATCCCCCACGACACGCCCAGGTCGCTGGAGACGTGGGTGAAGATCGTGGCATCGACATCCTTGAACACACCCGCGCGCACCAGGTGCGCCTTGGTGCCTAACTGCTCCTCGGCGACCCCCGGCCAGAGGACGAGCGTGCCGGGAATGCGTTCTCGTTCCATGATCTGCTTCACGACGAGCGCCGCCGCGATGTTCACTGCCTGGCCGCTGTTGTGCCCCTCGCCGTGTCCCGGCGCCATCGAGATCTGCGCCTCGCGGTAACCGACGCCGGGTTTCTGGTTTGCCTGCGGGATGCCGTCGATGTCGGAGCCGAGCGAGATGACCGGCTTCCCGGATCCCCAGCGCGCGACCCACGCCGTGGGAATGCCGGCGACGCCGCGCTCGATCTTGAAGCCGTTCTGCTCGAGGATGCCGGTGAGATACTTCGACGTCTCGAATTCCTGGAAGCCGAGCTCGCCAAAGGAAAAGAGCATGTCGACGATCTCCTGGACCATCTTTGCCTTCCCTTCGACTGCGGTGAGGGCTTCGGTCTTGAGGCGTTCGAGTCTGGGGTCGGCGCCGGCAGGGGCCTGTGACTGGCCGGCGACAGGGATCGCGAGCAGCGCGATGGCTACGAGACGGGACACTCTCATCCGGGGCTCCTATGAGATGGCAATGGACTTCTCAAATCTGCCACTGGTACCGGGTGATGCCAGTCTGAACCCCTAATGGACGCCGGATCCTTGCCGATACGTCAACGGCCAGAACGGCGAGTCATCGCGGAAACGCGCGAATTTCGCGGATACTGCGTTGACTTGTTTGCCATCGTTGCGCGCGGGAAGCGCTAGCGCTGGTGAAAAGGTGTCTGACCCCTTTTCGAGGGGGACGGGTTGTCGTAGCGTTTGGGTCCTCAGTCAGAGGAGGTCGAGATGTTGCGGCTGACGGGGATGACCGCTTTCGCGGTGTTCGCTTGCGGATGCGGCGCTGAGCTGGAGACCGACCGGGCAGAGGGACTGATCGGCCGCGGTGATCCGGTACCGGCAACGACGCGCATCGACAACGGCGTCACCGTTTATGAGTATCCGCCTGACGCGTTCGACAGGGCGCCGCGGTGGACGCTCGATTCCGAACCGGTTTCCACGATCGGTGGCGCTGACGGGGACCCGAAGTACGACCTGACCCGCACGGACTGGGTCATCCCGCTTTCGGATGGCCGCGTGATGACCTTCGCGGGTGTCGGCAACCAGGTTTTTGTCTTTGGACGTGACGGCAAAGGCGAACGTGTCATCGGTCAAACGGGACAAGGGCCCGGAGACTGGATGCGATTCGGTACCCCTGTGCTCCTGGAAGACGACACCGTACTCGTGCTGGATTTCGCGAACCGGCGGTTGAACTGGGTCACGGCCGACGGCGGGATCGTTCGCACCGCGCCTTACGAGGTGACAGGCGACATGCGACGCATGAGCCGGATTGCGGGATTCATGTCGAGTGGTGAACTGCTGATGCACTCGGCTGGAAGCTGGGGAAGTCACCAGACAGACAGCCTGAATCGCTCACTGGCCAGTGTCGTTGTTGCAGACGTCGGAATGCGCACCATCAGCGAGGCCAGCGATCTTCCGGGCGAAACCGGTCACGTTCGCTTGGTTGGTAGCGTTCCCGACATGCAGGGGGTACAGTTTGAAACGCGCTTCCGAGGTCGCCCGTTCACGGATTGGCGACCTCTTCGCCTTGGAGGTTGGTCGCTGTTCACCGCCTGGGATTCGGTGTACGCGTCGTCGTTGGCGTCATCGCGCGAGATCGAGCTGCGGGATGCGACGGGGACGTTAGGCGCGCGGATCGATGTGCCCATCCCGAGACGGGCAATCACCAACGAGATCCGCGAGGCACAGATCGCGATCGAACCTGCTCGGCTGAATGCACCCGGCTCTGAAAGAATGGTGGATCGCGCTGAAAGCATGCGGCTGGCACGCGAAGCGCCATTTGCTGATTCGTTGCCCTACTTCGCCGAGCTGATGACAGGCAGTGATGGCACGTTGTGGGCGATCGACGCCATCGCCCCGAGCGACACGGGCTGGACGGCAACCGCGTTCGCCAAAGACGGATCCATTCTCGGGCGTTTGACCGTGCAGGAACGCTCCATGCCGATGTCCTTCGGGGCGAACCAGGTCATCGTGCGCACCGCGAACGAGGACGGCGTCACTATGCTGAAGGTCTACCGATTCACCCCGTCCTGAAATGTCCGATGGACTGATGCTCGTCGCCGGCGCCACTGGGGCGCTGGGTCAGGTCGTGGTCAAACGCATGCTCGGCGACGGATTTCGCGTGCGAGCGCTGTCGCGCGACTCCGCACGGCTCGTCGAACTGGCTCGGGCCGGCGCGGAGCCGATGGTGGCCGACATGCTGGATCATGCGGCGATGGATCGCGCCTGCGCCGGTGTCACCGATATCGTCAGCACCGCCAACAACATCCTCGGAAAAGGCGCCCGGAGTCCCAACCGGATCGACGAGGCGATGTACCGGACGTTAGGCAGCGCCGCCCGCGACGCCGGTGTTCGTCGCTGGGTTCATGTGTCCGCCCGGGACCTCACCGCCGACAGCCCGGTCGATTTCTTCCGCGTCAAGGTGCGCGTCGAACAGATCGTCCGGGAAAGCGGCGTACCGTGGGTCGCTATCCGGCCGAGCGCCTTCATGGATATCTGGACGGGGGTGCTGTTCGGGAATGCCGAGCGGCCGGGCAGGGTCGCGACCATCTTCGGGCGCGGCGACCTCGCCTGCAACTTCATCGCCATGGAAGACGTTGCGTCGTTCGTCATCGCCGTCCTGCATGACCCGTCGGTAAAGAACGAAGTAATCGACATCGGTGGTCCCAGCGAAGTGACCCTCGTACAGTTTGCCGCGCCGATCCAGCGGGCGATGGGCGTACCGGAGAAGAGGCGGCATATCCCCGCTCCGGTGCTGAACGTCGCGCGTTATGCTGCGCGCCCGTTCAATGAAGTTGGGGCGCGCATGGCGTCCATGGGATACTGGATGACCATTACCCGGCGCCCGTTTCCGGAATGGAATGTGTCCGCTACGCGCTTTGGCGTTTCACCAATGACGGTGGAGCAGTTTGCGCAGCGGTTTGCCGTCTCGCCAGAAGAAACCGACTAACCGTCAGCAGGGACGGTTCATCGCGACAACCCACCGAATCCGCGCCTGAATCGCGCTACCCGCGGAGACTCGCCGTTTCGGTAGGCGTACCGTGATGGTGGCGGCCACCGGTCGAGATATCGGCGACCAGTTTCATCAGCGCCTTGGGATCCACCGGCTTGACCAGATGATGATCGAAGCCTGCCTCACGAGAACGTTTCCGGTCCTGCTCCTGCCCCCAACCCGTCAAGGCAATGAGAACCACGTCCTGGCCCCAGGATTCACCGCGGATCAGGCGGGCCGCTTCATAGCCGTTCCTGCGCGGTAGTCCGACGTCGAGGAGGACCACGTCTGGCCGGAAGGAATGAACAGCATCCACGGCCTCCACGCCGTCATAGGCCTCGTGCACATCGTTCCCCATGAGCCGAAGCAGCGTACTGAGGCTGTCCACCGAATCCCTGTTGTCGTCGACCACGAGAAGCCGCAACCGCGAGGTGGGATGATCGTCGCGAGAGGGCGCCACCTTCAGCGATGCCTCGACCTCTGACGCAATCGGAAGACGGATCTCGAACGTGCTGCCAAGGCCCGGGCCCGGACTGTGGGCGCTGATCTGACCCCCGTGCATCTCGATCAGCTGCTTCGACAACGCCAGCCCGACCCCGAGTCCGCCGCGGCCCCGTTCGTGCGCGCGATCGACCTGTACGAACATCTCGAAGATGTGCCCCAGCATCGCGGTCGGAATGCCGATGCCCTCGTCGCATATCGAGATGACGGCATCCATGAGGTCCCTTCGCACCGAAATCTCGATACGCCCGCGCTGGTCGCTGTAGCGGGCCGCGTTGTTCAGGAGGTTCGAGATCACCTGCGCGATGCGCGTCACGTCCGCCAGCAGGACGATCGGCTCGTCAGGCAGGTCCATGGCCAGCGTATGACGGCCGGCATCGATCAGCGGCCGGCTCGACTCCACCGCCGCCTCCACGATCGCCGAGAGACTCGCCGGTTCCCGCCGTAGCTCGAGGCGGTTCTGTGTGATGCGGCTGATGTCGAGCAGGTCGTCGACCAGGCGCGTGAGCGCCCGTGCCTGACGATCGATGACCTCGGTCGGACCGCGCTTGTCGGCCGGCAGCTCTCCCTTCAACCGGAGCAGTTCGACCGCGTTGCGGATCGGGGCCAGTGGATTCCGCAGTTCGTGCGCGAGCGTGGCCAGGAAGTCGTTCTTGCGCCGGTCGGCTTCCTGCAGTGCCTGCTCATCATTCTTTCGATCCGTGATATCCACGCACACGCCAATCCGCCGCGGCGGGCCATCGGCGTTCGCGATGGTTCGGCCGCGAACCAGCAGCCACCGCACCGCGTGGTCGGACGGACGCACGATGCGGAACTCGTACGAGTAGTCGCCGGTGCGATCCGCGTTCGTCTTGAGCGCGTTTTCCACAGCCTCGCGAACGACGGCCGCATCAGTCGGATGCGTGAGTGACAGCAAGGTGTCGATCGTCACCGATCGCGTGCTCGGCGCAAGGCCGAGCAGCTTGCTCTGCACGTCGTCCACATGGCAGAGGTGGTCGAGCGCGTCGAGTTCCCAGGTGCCCATGCGCCCAGCGTCGAGCGCGATGCGCAGCCGTTCTTCGCTGGCGGCAAGAACCTCGTTCGCATAGACCACTTCTGCGGTCCGTGCCTCGACGCGCGCCTCGAGCATCTGATTGGCTTCACGCAACGCTTCCTGCGCCCGCTCACGCTCGGTGACTTCACGCTGCAACTGCTGATTCGTTTCACTCAGCGCCTGAGAGGCCCGGTGCAGGTCCGAGAAGATCGCGATTTTCGCGCGCAGGATTTCGGGATCGAGCGGTTTCGTCAGGTAATCGACGGCGCCCGCCTGATAGCCGGCCAGCACGTCCTTGTCGTCGATCAGGTGCGCGGTAAGGAACAGGATCGGCACGTGTTTCGTGCGACGCCGGCCCTTGATGAGCCGCGCCAGCTCGAACCCGTCCATGCCCGGCATGCGGATATCGAGCACGATGGCCGCGAAGTCGTGCGCCAGCAGCGCCAGTAACGCTTCGTCGGCCGATTGCGCGCAGATCAGCCGGCAGCCACTGGGATGAAGGACGGCCTGCAGCGCCTCCAGGTTGCGCACCTGGTCGTCGACCAGCAGGACCTTTACCAGTTCGGCCATCTACGGCTCCCGGACAGCGACTAACGATGCAGCCAGACGCGGAGTAGCGAAAGCAATTGATCAGTATTCACCGGCTTCGCGATGTAATCGGACGCGCCCGCCTCGAGGCACTTCTCGCGATCACCCTTCATGGCCTTGGCCGTGAGCGCCACGATCGGCAACGTCCTGAACCGTGAGTCGCGCCGGATCCGGCGAATGGTTTCGTAGCCGTCCATCTCCGGCATCATGATGTCCATGAGCACGGCACTCAGGCCCGGCGTCCCGTTCACGATGTCGATCGCCTGCTTGCCGTTCGTGGCACCAAAGACTTCCATGTCGAGATTCTCGAGCACCGACGTCAGCGCAAAGATGTTGCGCGCATCGTCGTCCACGACCAGGACCTTGCGGTCACGCAACACGTCGTTGGAGCCGTGCAGCTTGTCGATGAGTTTCCGCTTCTCCTCGGGCAACTGCGCCACGACACGGTGCAGGAAGAGCGCGGTTTCGTCGAATAGCCGCTCCGGTGAACGCACGTCCTTGAGGACGATGCTCTTGGCGTACGCCTGCAGCCGCAGCTCTTCGTCGTCCGAGAGTTCCTTGCCGGTGAACACCACCATCGGCGTGTTCGACATCTGCTCGTGTGATCGAAGCAGCTCCAGCAACTCGAAGCCGCTGACGTCTGGCAGGCGGAGGTCGACGACGACGCAGTCGAACCGCTGGCCATCGAGCGCGGC
>CBIHMX010000132.1:0-6987 GCA_966211115.1 uncultured Gemmatimonadaceae bacterium
GCTTCAGCTTCTCGACGACGCTGGCAATCGTGGACGCCTTCTGGCCGATGGCGACATACACGCAGATGACGCCCTGGCCCTTCTGGTTGATGATCGTGTCGACCGCGATGGCTGTCTTGCCGGTGCCGCGGTCGCCGATGATGAGTTCGCGCTGGCCGCGGCCGATCGGGATCATCGCGTCGATGGCCTTGATGCCCGTCTGCAACGGCTCCTTCACGGGCTGCCTGACGATGATGCCCGGGGCTTCGGACTCCACGCGCCGGGTCGTGGTGGCGTTGATTTCGCCGAGTCCGTCAATCGGGCGTCCCAGCGAGTCGACGACGCGACCGACGAGTTGGGGGCCGACCGGAACCTCGAGCACGCGGGCGGTGCGCCGGACCTCGTCGCCTTCCTTGAGCTGCAGGTAATCGCCCAGGACGACGGCGCCGATGTTGTCTTCTTCGAGGTTGAGCGCGAGGGCGGTAATGATGTTGCCGCTTTCGGAGGACGTGACTTCGAGCATCTCGCCGGCCATCGCCTTCTGCAGTCCATAGATGCGGGCGATCCCGTCCTTGACCTCCAGGACGGTGCCGACTTCCTCGACGTCGAGGTCATGGAGGTCGGCGGCTTCGATTTCTCGAAGCAGGATGTCCTTGATCTCGCCGGGGCGAAGGAGTGTTTCGGAGGCCATTCGTCTCGTTTTTGGGAGGGATTTTAGCTTGTGAAAAATATCACAAGCTGCCGTTCGGGGGCAAGGAGAGACCGCAAATACTGGTAGTGGTTAGTGGTTATTGGTACGGGTATGGGTACTCAGTACTGGTTACTAGTACTGGTATGCGGGATTGTGGTAGGGGGTGGGTTTTGAAGATGAAGAGGGTCTCGTCGAAGTACCCCATGCTCGGGCATGGACAATCTCGAGGCTCGGTTTCGCGAATGGGAAAAGCACCCGCCGCTCCACCTGCGTGGGGACGCGATTTTTGGAGAATGACAGCCTACCGAATGGCGCTTTTCCTGGCTGACCTTGGTTCGATTTGATGTCAATCTGATGGTTCGCGGACGTGCGCCGCGTCACAAAATCGACCAGCTCGAGGGGAGCGTTGAATCCGTTGAGGCGAATATTTCGGCGGGTTACTCGAAATACTCCGGATGAGACCGCGCCAGGTTTTTCGAGCACGCCCTCGCATCTGCCCGGGAATCGCGCGGCTGGTACCACCGGAGCCGTCAATGGTTAGGCGACGTGGAGAGCGAGGGGCGCCAGATGCTGATGACCCAGGTCATCAAGATGCTTACGGTGACAATTCCACGTGAGCGCAGCGGGGGATCCGAGCGCCGGATGAGGCGACCCCGACGCCGGGACCAGCCTAACGACGCCGCCAAGGACAAGCCTAACGACGCCGCCCAGTAACCGCATCAGTCATCCAGTACGGCTACTGATACCAGTACCAATAACCAATAACCAATAACCACTACCAGTGATTCTCTCCTGCGCCCTACTCCGGCGAATCCAGGTTCGCCGTCGCGAGGAAACGAGGCTGCTGCCGGGCATGCACCAACTGTTCGAACGAGTACGCGAGGCCAATCAAGCGCGCCTCGCTCCATGGAGTTCCCATGAAGGAGATGCCAACGGGAAGTCCTCTGACGAAGCCGGCCGGAACGGTGATGCGCGGATAGCCAGCGACTGCGCTGACGAAAGAATTGCGTACGATCGGGTGATCTCCGGTCAGCAGGTCGGCCGTGAACGGCACGTTCGAGGCCAGGGAAACAACGGCATCGAGTTTCTGCTCGCCCATCGCCCGGTCCAGACCCACCGTTCGCGTCAACAAATGACAGCGGGCAAGCGCCGGGTGGTACTCGGGTGTCTCCCGTCCCCGGGTCCGTTCCGCCAGCTCGAAGAACTCCTGCCCGAACCATTTCATTTCCACTTCGGCGTTCTGTTCATTGAAGCGGATCAGGTCGGCGAGAGATTGCGGCCCGCTCGAGCCGCGTTCCCGCAGGTAGTCGCGCATCGAGTCCTTCAGCTCGCACAACAACACGATTCCCTTCGGGACCTGGAGGTCGTCGGACGCGGGCAGTTCGACTTCGTCGATAATGATCGCGCCGGCCGACTGCATCGCCTCCATCGCTTCCGCCAATACGCTGGACACGGGCGAGTGTTCGGCGAGGTCGCTCTTCAATATTCCTATGCGCGCTCCCTTGAGTGCCCCCTTCTCGAGCGCCTTCGTGTAGTCGGTCAGCGCGTGTCCCTGGCTCGCGCTGGTCGCGTCGTCTCGTGGGTCAACGCCGGTCAGGGCGCCTAACAGGATCGCGGCGTCGGTCACCGTGCGAGCGATAGGACCGGCGGTATCGAACGAGTATGTGATCGGAATCAGGCCGGATCGGCTCAGGAGGCCGACCGTGGGCTTGATACCAACGAGGCTGTTGACGCTGGCGGGACAGGCGATGGACCCGTCGGTCTCGACCCCCACGCCGACGGCGCCCAGGTTGGCCGACACCGCAACGCCGGTACCCGAACTGGACCCGCAAGCCGTGCGATCGAGCGCGTACGCGTTCTTCGTCAGACCACCCCGGGCGCTCCAGCCGTTGGTGGAGTGAACGGAGCGGGCATTTGACCACTCGGAAAGGTTCGTTTTCGCCAGGAGGATCGCGCCGGCGGCGCGCAATCGTGCCGCTATGAATGCGTCACGGGACGGGAAGGACCCCATCAAGGCGAACGAGCCTGCCGTCGAATGCATCTTGTCCGCGGTATCGACGACGTCCTTGAGGAGCACCGGCACGCCATGCAAGGGTCCGCGCAGCTTGCCCGCCTTGCGTTCGGCATCGAGCGCGTCCGCCGCAGCGAGGGCTTCCGGGTTGACTTCGATGATTGATCGCAATGCCGGACCGGCTCGATCGAGGGCGTGGATTCGGTCCAGGTAGAGCTCAAGAATCGACCGCGCCGTGTGGCGCCCTTCGGCCATGGACCGTTGCAGGGCGTCGATCGTGACCTCATTGAGCTCGAACGCATACTGTCCGGACGACTCGCCGTGCAGCGGATTCGACCATGCGCTACCGAAGGCACCCAGCCGGTGGCTGAACGCCACCGAAGCCCCCATGGCTGTCGCGGCTTGAACGAAACGGCGACGATTCAAGCGGCTGGAGGGAATGCCGGAATCATCGCCAGGTTTGCCATCAGTTGACATGGTCTAAAACGACAGGGGGATCGGTACGCTGATGACAATAACGCAGTGGGATGGTCGATTGCTGCTGCGCGCGGGACATCCCGCACGTAGCATTAGGCAGTCCTGCGGCTTTGGATGATGTATGGCCTAACTTCTGCTGCGCGCCCGTCCCTTCAGGAACCGCTCGATGAGGTCCACCGCCCGCAATCTGGCCAGCGACGCGGGTCTGGTTCCGGCGATCCGCTGCGACGTCGTGGACAAGTGCGACGACGAGGCGTACTCCAGCACTCGCGCGACGTCAGCGACGTCGTAGCCCGGGTTCTTGGCGAGTTCGGCGGCCGCCATCAGGCGCACGAGGTCGATGATGCGCTTGAGGTTGGCGGAGCCGCCGGCGCTGAAGGCGCGGCTGAGATGTTCGCGGGTGACGCCTAACGCGGCAGCAATGGTATCGGTCCGCACGGGGCGGCCACCGTGGGCAACCAGGAAGCGCCAGGTGGCCTGCTGCAGCGCGCCCGACAGGCCGAGCGTGGCAGGTGGCTCGCGCAGTGCGTCGGTAAAGCGGGCGGTGAAGGTTCGGGGCAGCACGAGTTCCCGCAACACGCCATCATCGACTCCTTCCGTCACGAGGTCGGCAACGTCCGCTGCCGCGCACCGGGCGGCGACCGCGGCATCGCCCGGCCGCAGGGGAGTCAGCGCAAAGAACGGGGCGCTGGGAAACTCGGTCGCCAGCGACACGGCGTGCCAGAGGTCATCCGTCGGCGCATGCATGTCGACCAGCACACCATCGACGAGGGTGTCGCGGAACGTGCGTTCGAGCTCAGCGGCAGACCGGGTGAGGGCCAGGCGGCAACGACGGCGCGGAAAGGCGGCCCGGGCGAGCGCGCGGGCGCGATCCCGGGTGGCGCAGACGGCGATCGTAACCGGGGCCGCGTACGACGGCGCGACGACCATGAACGGGCGACTCGTCAGGCGGTGGCGGACCGGCGCGGCGCCTGGCCGTGCGCACGCCGGAGCACGTCGCGGGCGTTTTCGTACGACACCAGCGACACGGCGTCGTCGAACCGCTCCCACCGGCAGGCGGTGATCCCTTCGTCGGCCTGCGGGCGGGTGGTCGTTTCCTCGGCTTCCATGAGGAAGAAGTGGCAGACCTTGTGGATCAGGCGCCCGCGGAACCGGAAATACCAGTCGATGGTGTGAATCGGGGCGCGCAGCCGCACGTGATCCAGCCCGGTTTCCTCGCGTACTTCGCGCAACGCCGCTTCCTCGGGGCGTTCTCCGTCTTCCAGGTGTCCCTTGGGAAATCCCCAGTTGCCATAACTGTCGCGGATGATCAGGTAGCGCGGCTCATCACCCGCCGCATGCATGACCACACCGCCCGCCGACGTTTCGAGCCGTGCCTTGTCGCGCGCCATCGTCAGGCCGCTCCACTCAAGTCGACCTCGGCGTTCCCTTCCACGAACTGCCGGACGATGGGGTCGTCGGACAGGCGGATCTCGTCGACCGTCCCGACCTGGCGCACCTTTCCCTGGTACAGCATCGCGATCCTGGTGCCGACGCGGTACGCGCTGCGCATGTCGTGGGTAATGACGATCGAGGTGACGCCGAGCTTGTCGCGCATGCGGATCATCAGCTCGTCGATCACCGCGCTGGTGACCGGGTCGAGCCCCGTCGTCGGTTCGTCGTAGAGCAGGTAGGTGGGCCGGAGGGCGATGGCGCGCGCGAGGCCGACGCGCTTGCGCATCCCGCCCGAGAGCTCGGCCGGGTAGCGGTCTTCCACGTTAGGCAGGTCGACCAGGTCGAGCGCTTCGGCGACGCGGGCGCGGATGGCCTGCTCCTCCATGTGGTCCTGGTTCCGCAGGCCCATCGCGACATTGTCGCCAATGGTCATCGAGTCGAACAGCGCCGCGAACTGGAACACGTAGCCGATCCGGGCGCGGAGATCGTAGAGCTCACGGCGCGAGAGGCGCGGTACCTCGAGTCCGTCGACAAAGACGGTGCCCTGGTCGGGTTCGAGCAGGCCCACGATGTGCTTGATCGCGACGGACTTCCCCGACCCGGAATAGCCAATGATGACCATGGTCTCGCCCTCGGGGACCTCGAGGGAAAAACCCTGGAGCACCTTCTTTTCACCGAAGGCCTTGTGGACGTTGCGAAGGGAGATCAACTGAGTTGAACTAGTTGATGAGTTGACGAGGGGAAGGCCCCACAGCAGGAATGTGACGTGCGGGCTGGCGGGCCGAAAGACCTCCCCCGAAAGCAAAGGGCCCCGTTTCACCGGAGCCCTTCCCTCATCGACCCATCAACTCTTCAACTCACTGACTCACGCCGCGAAGCTGCTCAGTGCACGTCCCACATCTCCCTCGCGGAGGCGCTTGAGCGCGCGGTCACGAAGCTGGCGCACGCGTTCGCGGGTGACGCCGAGCATGGAACCGATTTCCTCGAGCGTGTGTTCGCGCCCGCCTTCGAGGCCGAAGTAGAGACGCAAGACTTTCGCGTCACGCGGCGGCAGCGTGGAGAGCGCGAGCTCGATTTCATCGGTGAGGAAGCGGTTCATTGCTTCTTCTTCCGTATCGGGCATCTCGTCGGCCACGAAGCGCTCGATGAGCGAGCGATCGCCTTCCGGATCCATCGGGGCATCGAGGCGCACGTCGCCGGTATTGAGGGCGGCGAGCGACTGGACGACGTCGACCGACAGGCCGGTCAACTGCGCGAGTTCTTCAGGCGAAGGCTCACGGCGCAGCTTCTGCCGCAGGATTTCGGACGCCTTGATGATGCGCGAGAGGTCCGCGGTCCGGTTGAGCGGGACGCGTACGGTGCGGCCCTGGCGGGCGAGCGACGACAGGATGGCCTGACGAATCCACCAGACGGCGTAGGAGATGAACTTCACGCCCTGATCGGGATCGAATTTCCGGGCGGCGGTCAGCAAGCCGACGTTGCCCTCGCCGATCAGGTCGATCAGGGGGAGTCCGCGATTCTGGTATTTCTTGGCGACGGAGATGACGAAACGGAGGTTCCGCTTGACGAGTTCCTGGAGGGCGTCCTGGTCACCGGAGCGGATTCGCCGGGCGAGCGCGATCTCCTCTACCGGCTTTAACAGCGGGTAGGTACTGACCTCGTAGAGGTACTGGTCGAGAATGTCTCGCTCTGGTTCACTTGGAGCGATGCCCGGCGGGGCTGCTCGGCGCCGCCGGCGCTTGACCTCAGGCATGTGGTGATGTCCTCAGACTCCGGAGGAGTCGATTGTACGGTGAAGAGCGCTCGGACCCATCGTTCGGGGCGAAAAATCGTTGCTACCCAGAGGACGGGCGGCACGCGAATCCGGACCAGCGCCGCGTTGAAGATACAGTTCGCAACGTGTTTCGCCAGAGTGATTTGCTTGACTTGCAACCTACCCCGGCGTAAGCTTTTCGGTTCCTGAAAGATGGCCTTTTTCGGGGTCCCGGGGGCGTAGCTCAGTTGGGAGAGCGCTTGAATGGCATTCAAGAGGTCAGGGGTTCGATTCCCCTCGCCTCCATCGGGTACGTACACCGGTCAGACACCGTTCGAATGCTCCCCGGTTGCCGTCGTCGGACCGAGAGCTGGTAGCTGTAGCTGGACTGGTGGTTGGTCAGGAATCGCGGGAATAGCTCAGTTGGTAGAGCACAACCTTGCCAAGGTTGGGGTCGCGGGTTCGAGTCCCGTTTCCCGCTCTAAGCGACGGACGAGGGACGTGAGACGTGGGAGGAGCCAGGTCCAATCGGTGCAGGTCTGATCGGATTTCGGTGTCGCCCACTTCTCATATCCGGCATCCGATACGGGCGGTTAGCTCAGTTGGTTAGAGCGCCACGTTGACATCGTGGAGGTCACAAGT
>CBIHMX010000133.1:0-6936 GCA_966211115.1 uncultured Gemmatimonadaceae bacterium
GAAGTACACCGCGCCGCGGGCTCGCGGGGACCGCCTGGCGACGAGCATGGCGAGCAGCAGGATCCACCAGAGCGGGTTGTAGACGAAGATGTTGGTGTTGCCGTACGCGGCCACGTGTTCGGTCATCAGCCGCAGGAACGCCAGCACCATGCCTAACGTCCCAAGCACGATGCCGGCCACGACGGACGCCCCCACCGCGCCCTTGCGCCCCTTGCCGAGCCAGGCCAGCCCGCTCGCCAGCAACAGGCCGATGATGCCCAGCGGAACCACCGACAGCGGAGGCGCGAGCCGCTCGGGGGGGCGCTGCGCCTCGAACAACACGCGTTCCGACATCACCAGCGGCACCATGCGTCCGGAATCGTCAGGCACACGGATCTCCCGGACCCAGTCCCGCAACTTCATCGGGATGAACATCTCCTCCCAGGCCGTGATCGGTCGGTCCGTCGGGCTGCCGAGCGCGATGTTGACTCCCACCGTGGTCAGGGGAAGTCCCGCCATCAACCGGAGCGCATGGAACCGAAGGGTGAAACCCGTCTGGAGCGTATCCGTCCGCTGGCGGATGGCGCCGCCTAACACACTGTCGAGCGCGTCGCGGACCCGCGTCGAGCAATTGTCGAGAAAATAGTTGTACCGGTAGTACTTGTTCTCCTCGCGTGCATTGAACTTGATGAAATCGTAGAGCGCCAGTCGCTGTGGTGGCGACAGGTTGAGCACCTGCACCTCCACCGTCCGGTTGCGCATGCGGTATTCGGCCAGCGTCGACGCGAAGTCCTGGCCGCCCATCCAGTACATGTTCTCGCCCCGCAGGAAGTTGCCGATGAATCCTGGCTCCTCGAAGGAGAACAGTCCCCAGTTGTAGAGGACGTTGGTGCCGGCCCGGTCATCGCGAATGCCGATCGCGTTGTGACCGTACCGCTCCCAGACCAGGTCTCCCTGCCCCATCGTCATGAGGTACACGGTCAGTTCACTGCCCGGCGGGCCCGCCGAATCAACAGCCTGCGACGAGACAGGACTCGTCAGGCAGGCGAGCAGCAGCGCGGCTGAAATCAGAGCTTGACTTCGCACTTTTCCTCGGCGGATCGGTAGGCGGCTTCGATGATGCGGTGGAGGACGACCTGGTCGGTCGGTGCTTCGTAGGCGGACTCCCCGCGTAACACCGCGACGAAATGGGCCAGGCTCGCTCGCTGCGACTGGATGAACGTGCTCTCGCGGGCGGCGGCGCCCATCGGCGAGACGTCGACCGGCTTGCCGTTCAGTTCCTTGACGACCCGCAGTGGCGCCAGGCGCGAGCTCCCGCGCGACGAGATCGACTCGAACCACCACCGGTCATCGTCGCCAACATATGACCAGGAGAGATCGAACGTGCAGGCCATGCCGTTCGCGCATTCGAGCGTGAGGAGCGCCGCGTCCTCCACGGAGTTCCGGCCGCGCGGACGGTCGATGTGCGCCCAGACCCGCTGCGGCGGCGGATAATCCGCCAGCCATAACGCGAGGTCCACGAGCGAAAGGCCAAGGTCGATGAGAACCCCACCGCCGGCTTCGGCGCGGCTCAGGCGCCACCCGCCGGCGCTGCCATGCTGCTGGTACGTCCCGGCACGAAAACCGGTCAGGGTGCCGAGTTCACCGCCGCGCAGGAAACGATCGAGTGCCTGCACATCGCTCCGGAAGCGATTGCTGTTGGCCACGATCACTTTTCGTTTCGCCCGCGCGGCGGCATCGAGTATCGTCTGCACGCCGCGCGTGGTGAGGGCCAGCGGGCTCTCGCACAACACATCCACACCGGCGGCAATGGCCTCGAGCACGTACGGCTGGTGCAGGTGCGACGGCGTGCTGATGATCACCGCGTCGAGATTGCCCGCCTCGAACAGGTCCTCGAGGTCGACGTAGACGTCCGGCACCTCGAAGCGGTCCGCGAGCGAGCGCGCCTTGGCCCGGTCGATGTCGCATAACGCGACCAGGTCGACGCCCTTCATCTTCCGCAAGACCGGCAGGTGCGCGATCTGCGCGATCGCGCCGGTCCCGACGACAGCGATCCGAACGTCAGGGGGCATGCACGTGGGTGAGGGCCGCGGCTACGGAGCGCGGGTGATTTCCGCGCCCGGATAATATGCCTTGAGGATCGCGCGGAAGTCGGCACCGGCCCGGGCACGCGCGATGGCGCCCCACTGGCAGAGTCCCACGCCGTGCCCATTGCCGCGACCCCGCACCACGAGACTCTGCAACTGGCCCGTAGCGGTGCGCTCCGTCGTCACGGACATGGCGGTGCTGGGAAGCAGTTCCCCGCCGGGCGACCGCAACACGTACCGGATATCATTCGCACGCACCGTCACGTCCCCCGCGGCCGTCGAGAGGACCAGCGCTCGCGCCCGGTTGCTCGTCGTGCGCCCCTCGACACGCACGTCGCGAATCGACTGTGCGGCGCCTGCCGGTACCGTGGTGTAGGCGGGCGCCTGTCGAGCAATCGCGTTCGCCAGGTCGGTGGAGGAAAATCGCCGCTCCCACTGCGCCCTCGGCGCGAGATCGCACCACGGGCGCCCCGTTTGCGGAGACGTGTCGTCCACGCTTTGAAGAAAGCCGTCCTGCCCACCTCTCCACACGTCGCTGGGCAGGGCGGTCGATCCACCGCACGCGGAGTGATACGGGCCCGTCACGACCTGCCCGCGATAGCTGAGTACCCAGCCAGCGGTGGCCGCCACCGCGAGGTCGCCCCAGAACGTCTCGACCGACGTGCCGCCGTAGACCTGGTCGCTTTCGGTGGCGCGCACGTCGAAATCACGCGTCCCGCTTGCCAGCATCCGGGTGTAGGTGAAGCTGCGCGCCGCGACCGCCTGCGCTTCGACGGCGGCGTGGTCGCTGGTGAGGCGCGCACCGATTTCGAGCGGCAGTACGCCGCGCAGGTAATCCTCGACGTCCAGCCGGTTGACGACCAGGATGGCCGAATCGCTCGCCACGAACATCAGTGCGCCGCGATAGGCCTTCTGTTGCCACGTCACCTCAGCGCCGCTCGTCAGCTCGAAGACGAGCGAGCGTTCGACCCACGGCGAGGCCGGTGCGTCGGCGTTGATGGCCCTGACCCGGCGACCTTCGCGCTGTACCGACCACTGGCGCGTCGTATCGGCGCTGGCGACAACGCGTCGTGAGGCGGGATCGATCAGCCGCCATGCGCCCGCGGCTGGCAACGGGATCTCTGTCCGGGCGCTACCGAGGAGGACGCGAACCGGTCGACTCGACGGTGAACCCTGATTGGCGCCGGCCGCTGTCAGCGAGAACGCGCCGACGGTCGCCAGGAAACCGAGCCGGAGCCTGGCGGCGCGCATCATCTCAGCGACCGAAGGCGCCGACCGTGGACATGACCGGCAAGGCACGTGGCTTCTCGACTGTACTCCTGGCTGGCGCCGAGCTCACGTGCCTGACGAGTGTCGCCTCGAAGTCATGGTCGTTGATCACGCTCTGCAGGCGCACTTCCACCAGATCGCCCGGCCTGACCGACCCGGACGCCCGTGGTCCGTCGCTCGCGGTCGAGTGTACATATGTCACGCCGTCGATGTCGTCAGCCTGCGCCTGCGTCCGCGCGACGATGCCATCCCCACCGACTCGATCCACCATGGCTGTCACCGTGGCACCAAGCAGCCGTTCGTAGCGCTCGGCGGTCACCGCCCGCTGCACCTCCATGACGCGTTCGAGCCGCTCGCGCTTCACCTCGTCGGGTACGTCGTCAGGCAGGTCGAAGGCTCGGGTGCCCTCCTGCGGCGAGTAGGTGAACACGCCCACTCGATCGAGCTGTACCTCTTCCAGGAAGTCGACCAATTGCCGGAAATCGCCGTCCGTTTCCCCGGGAAAACCAACGATGACCGTGGAGCGGATGGCCACACCAGGGATGGCATCCCTGATCGCACGGAGTTTCTCCCGCTGCCGCGCCTGTCGCTCCGGGCGTCGCATGCGCGCGAGCACGGCGTCTGACGCATGCTGCATGGGGATGTCGAGGTACCTGACGAGTCTCGGTTCACGCGCGATCAGGTCGAGCACGCGCGGTGTAAGGCCGGCGCTGTAGATGTACAACAACCGGAACCACGGGATGCTTGTCTCGGCGACGAGTGCTTCGAGCAGCTCCGACAGACCGCGCCCGTCACGGACGTCGCGGCCGTAGTGGGCCAGGTCCTGCGCGACGAGGTTCACCTCGCGCGCGCCCTGGAGCTCCAGCAGTTGCGCTTCCCGGACGACGTCATCGAGCGCGAACGAGCGGTGCTTGCCACGCATCAGGGGAATTGCGCAGAACGCGCATCCGTGGTCGCAGCCTTCGCTGATCTTGAGGTAGCGGACGTGCGGCAGGTCACCGGCGTAGAGTCGTACGCCCGGGTGCACGAGCACCGGCGCGTCGTCGAACAGTCCGCGCGACGCGACTTCGCTGATCAACCGGTCGGTGTCGCGCGTGCCCAGGAAAACGTCGACCTCGGGGAGCGACTCGCGGAGCTCGGTGGCATGACGTTCCACCATGCACCCGACGGCAGCGACCATCCGGCACCTGCCTGACGACTTGAACTGCATGGCCTCGACGATGGCCTCGATCGACTCTTCCTTGGCCGCGTCGATGAAGCCGCAGGTATTGACGACGATGAGGTCAGCGTCGTCGGCGCTCGCCGCCGGTTGCGCGCCGTGGGCAGCGAGTTCGGCCAGATAGCGCTCCGAGTCGACTGTGTTCTTGTCACATCCCAGCGTGACTACGTGGTAGCGCACGATCGTCGCAGGATTTGGAAATGGATTTTCGCGGGAAGGATGGAACGCGGACGGCACAGCTTGCACGGAAGGACACGGGTACTACCTGGTGAAACCCGGGCACCCGCAGACGTCAGTCATGAAGCGGCCTTCGTCGCCCTGGGTGCCCGGGTTTCACCTGTGCAGTAATCTGTGTCGTTCCGAGCAACCCGTGTTGTCCGTGTTCCGCCTGACCCGTGGCAATCGTTCCTAACCAAGGAACGACTCGAGAGCACGGGCGCGGGAGACGTGCCGAAGTCGCGAAAGCGCTTTTTCCTTGATCTGGCGGACGCGCTCCCGCGTGATGCCGAGCAGGGCGCCAATTTCCTCCAGCGTCATTGCCTCGCTGCCATCGAGCCCGAAGTAGAGCCGCAGGATCTTCGCCTCCCGTTCCTTCAGGCTGCCTAACGCCGCCTCGATCGACTCCGTCAGCGCCTTCTCGAACGTCTGCTCGTCGGGCGTGGGATTCAGGTTGTCGGGCAGGTAATCCAGCAGCTTGTTGTCTTCGCCGGGTGACAGGGGCGCGTCGAGCGAGAGGTGCGCCTGCGAGATCGACATCGTCTTGGCGACTTCTTCCTCGGTGATCTCGACGCCGTCCGCCACCATGCCACTTGCGATCTCGGCGTGCGTCGCCTCGCGACCCAGCTCCTGCAGGAGCAGGTTGGCGCGCTTGCCGATGCGGTGCAGTGTACCGGCCCGGTTCAGCGGGACGCGCACGATGCGCGATTGTTCGGCCAGCGCCTGCAGGATCGCCTGTCGGATCCACCAGACCGCGTACGAGATGAACTTGATGCCCTTCGTCTCGTCGAACTTGTGGGCGGCGCGGATCAGGCCGAGGTTGCCCTCGTTGATCAGGTCCGAAAGAGAGACGCCCTGGTTCTGGTACTTCTTCGCGACCGACACCACAAAGCGGAGGTTGCTCCGCACCAGCTTGTCGAGGGCTTCCTGGTCGCCGTTGCGGATCAACCGGGCCAGGTCGACTTCGTCTTCCCGCGTGATCAGGGGATAGGCGCTGATGTCGCGCAGGTACTGATCCAGCGACCCTTCGTCGTACGCGCCCTTTTTCCCGGGCACGCGCCCCACGCGGGGCGCTCGTTCGCGCCGGAATCGCGGGTAGACGCCCGACGGCGAATCTTCGTCGTGTTCAGTGGACACGATTGCCTAACCGGTGCCATCGGATCCGGGAGAGCCAGGCGGTGCGCACCCCGGAATCAGGTTGGAAACTGTAGTACACGATGAGCGGCTGTCCGCGAATGAGGGAGTCGGGGACGAATCCCCAGTACCGGCTGTCCAGCGAGTTGTCGCGGTTGTCGCCGAGCATGAAATAGTGCTTCGGCTTCACCACGATCGGTCCCCAGTTGTTCCGTGACGGGTGATAGCCGGTGTACGCTTCGGCGCTCCGGACCAGGTAGTCACGCTGCCAGCGAAAATCATCGGCGGCCGGATCGATGCCCGGGTCGGTATGCACGACGTACTGTTCGCGCATGGCGTGACCGTTGCGGATGAGTGTTCCGTTTTCCATCGCGAGCGTATCGCCCGGCATTCCCACAAGCCGCTTGACGAAGTTCTTCGAGACATCCTGCGGCCATTGAAACACGACCACGTCTCCCAGTCGCGGCTCGCGCAGCGCGGGCAACCGCTTTCCGGTGAACGGGACTTCGGCGCCGTAAACCAGCTTGTTCACCAGGAGGAAGTCGCCCACCAGGAGCGTCCGCTCCATGCTGCCGCTCGGGATCTTGAATGCCTCGACGATGAACGCACGCACGAAAAGAAAAACAAGGATGGCGACCTGGAATGACTTCGCCCATTCCCACATCACGCGCAGCACGCGGCCGCGCGACTTGTTCACGCGACGCAACGCGTCGGCGCGCTCCTGCTCGGAGATCGCCGATGACGTAGGTGTTTGCTGGATCGGATCGCTCATGCTTCAACCGTCACGATCTCGGCGCTGTCGACAGCGCGAACCGGCTCGAATCGTCGCGCAACGCATTGGGAGGAACTCACCTTCGACAGCTGCATCTGCGCGCAATTAAGCCGGTACCAGAGACGACCGCAAGTGATTGTGGTGCAACGCCACACGAGCTTCAATCCGGGTTGTACGTATCGAGTTGCGCCCGCTGTAGTACTCCGGAGTAGTCCACGTACCCCACCTTGGTCTCTGAGTAGAACTCGTAGACTTCCCAA
>CBIHMX010000134.1:0-6892 GCA_966211115.1 uncultured Gemmatimonadaceae bacterium
GCGGTAGACAGTGACCGTCGGCTTGCGGGCATCGTTGTCGCCGACGTCGCCAATGTAGAGGCAGCGCCGATCGCTCCCTGCCTCGCACGGACCCGAAGCGGCCGCTTCCCAGTCGAGGTTCCGCGCCCCGTTCACTCGCCAGACGCCTCGACTACGGCCCGTGGAATCGAAGGCAAAGAGCAAAGGCTCATGACCGGAGTCATTCAGGCCGAAGATGATCCCCGGCTGCGTCACACTCGTGACTCCTACAGAATTCTCCACAAGGCGCGTGTGGAGATTTGTGGGGATGAACATTCGGTTGCCGGGAGCCGGCGCATCCTGGGCGTCAGATGGCCGAGCATCGGACGAGCGGCACCCGAGGAATGCAGCCACGATCGCGCATGTCAGAGCACCGAGAGAACGCTCGCAGTTCATCATGCAACGTGTTGTTGTTAAGGGCATTCCGCGCGCGACTTCGTGTAAATTGGCACGTCAGAATCGTTGACCTGCGGGGCAAATCCGCTAGCTTTCATGCACGACTTACGGGGGCGACTTGGCTTCGACGGGGTCGGTGAAGCTGTGGCTGCGTGCCCAGGACTCCTGAGCCCTGGTAAAACACTCGGGTAAATCACAACTGCCAACAACAACATGGCACTGGCTGCGTAACTTCGGTTACAGCACCTGCTCATAGGGAAGCCCGCCTGAGGCGGCTTTATGAGTATCGCAATATCGGGCTAGTCCGGCGCTGCGCCTTCCGGCGTCGGGCGAAAGTTCAGGAGGATTGTCCGGGAATCGGCCGCTTACCTGCCAGTTTCCGGAGACACTGAAAGGTGAGACACGCACGTAGAAGCTGTGGTCGATCCAGTCTCGGACCGGGGTTCGAATCCCCGCGCCTCCACTCATTCAGCGCCGGCAGCGATTTCGCTCGCCGGCGTTGTTTTTGCGGCCGCCAGTTGCTGCGCGACGACCTTCGATAATTCGCTCATCGTATACGGCTTCCCGATCGCGGCGCTGAATCCGTACGTCGCCAGGCGATCGATGTCACCCGGCTCCAGGTACCCGGTCGAGAGAATGAGTCGCAGGCGAGGTGCCATCTCGCGGATCAGGATGGCGGCGTCCCGGCCATGCATGCGCGGCATGTTGCCGTCGAGGATGACGAGATCGAAACGGCGCGGGTCGGCCGCGATCCGTTCCACCGCGTCGGTGCCATCGACGGCGGTTTCGACGCGATACCCCAGCTGCTGCAGCATGCGGCGCGCCACCTCACGGACGACGTTATCGTCGTCAGCCAGCAGGATGATACCGCTGCCGGTCACCATGCCTGGCGAATCCGCATCCGTGCCTTCCGCCATCAGGAGCCGTAGCGGGAGGTAGATGGTGAATGACGTCCCGCTACCGACCGCCGAACGCAGTTCGATGGCGCCGGAGTGCGAGCGCACGGTGCCGTAGACCATCGACAGGCCGATCCCCGTGCCCTTGCCGGCTGGCTTGTTGGTGAAGAACGGCTCGAAGGCCCGCCGCTGCACGTTAGGCGGCATGCCGCTCCCGGTATCTTCCACCCGGATGATGAGGAACGGACCCGGCTCGATGACGCCCGCCATCCGGTCGCATTCCTCCTGGTCCAGCGTCTTCTCGATCGTCGAGAACCGGAGCGACCCGCCATCGGGCATCGCGTCCCGGGCGTTGAGCGCCAGGTTGAGCAGCGCGTTGGTCAGGAGCGAACGGTCGCCGGTGACGACTGACCGGCCCGCGGCGAGGTTGAGTTCCATCGAGATGCGGCGATCGAACGTGCGCGCCGCGATGTCGCGCACCTCGTTGATGACCTGATGCACGTCCACCGGTTCGTCGCGAGCCGGCGCCGTCCGGGCCAGCGTCAACAGGTTGCGCGCCAGTTCGGCACCACGCGAGGCGGTTGCCTGGATCGCGCCGGCGTCATCCTTCACGGCTTGCGGCGTGTCGTCCGATACCCGCAACAGGTCGGCGTATCCGATGATGGCCGTGAGCAGGTTGTTGAAGTCGTGCGCAATGCCGCCGGCCAGCTGGCCTACTGCATCCATCTTGTGTGCCTGCCGCAATTCTTCCTCGAGGCGTCGTTGCGCCGTGACGTCCTGGACGACGGTCAGCACATACATGGGAACGCCTGACGAGTCGCGCACGATTGCGGCCGTGACGTTGGCTACGGCGACGTTGCCGTCGGGTCGGAGGAAGCGCCGTTGCGTTCGTACCGGCGAGCCGCCGGACGTCATTCGGGAAAACGCCAATTCATCAGCGGCGACGTCTTCAGGATGCGAGAGCTCAGCCATGCGCTTGCCGAGGATGTCCTCAGGCGGCCGGCCCACCAGTTCGGCAAACGCCGGGTTGACTCGCAGGCAGCGCCCTTCGAGGTCGACCTCGGCCATCCCCACGCCGGCCTGCTCGAAGGCTGCACGGTAACGGGCTTCGCTCTCCGACAGCGCCACTTCCGCGCGCCGACGTTCGGTGATGTCGCGGAGGAACGCGCTGAACTCGGTCTGCTTTCCCTGCAGCGGCGTGATGGTGATTTCCACCGGGAACCGCGATCCGTCCTTCCGGAGCGCGACCAGCTCCAGCCGGCGGTGCATGAAGGGACCGTGTCCGGTTCGCTTGAAGCGCGCCAAGCCGATCGTGTGCGCCTCCCGGAATTCCACCGGGATGATGATGTCAGCGATGCGTTGATCCAGGACTTCCGCCCGGGTCCAACCGAACGTCTGCTCTGCCTGCGGCGACCACTCCTTGATGCGGCCCTCGGCATCGGAAACGATGACCGCATCGAGAGCCGCATCGAGAATGAGCCGCGTGCGCGCGGCGGTACGGTCCTCGGCACGCTGCGCATCGTCGAGCGCGCGCTGCTGGAGCATGGCCGTCATGCGATTGAACTGGTCGACCAGCCGGCCGATTTCGTCGGGGCGCTCCGATGGGAGTCGCACGTTGAAGTCTCCGGCGCTGACGCGATCGAGCGCGCCATCGAGATCGGCCAGCGGCGCATCCAGCCGGCGCCGCAGGAAAAACGCCAGCATCGGCAGGGCGAGGGTTCCACCGATGAGCCACACGATGATGACGGCGTTGAGCGTGGTCATGGCGTCGTCGAAACTTTCCTGATGCTCGGCCACCTCGCGGAGCGCCATCGTCGTGGCGTCGTTCAGCGACTTCGACAGGGGCGCGCGCAGCGAGTCAGCGCGTTGCAGCATCGTTTCGGCGCCGACACGGTTCCCGACTTGCATGGACGCGATCGCGCCCAGGATCTCGACCCGCAGTCGCTCCTCGAACACCGTCGCCGAGGCGAGAATCGTGCTCAGCGCCGACGTCGCCTCGGTCGCCGAAAGTCGCATGGTCGCCCGGGATGTTTCGGCCAGCCGTTCAATCTGGCGCCGAAGTCCCTCCAGCGTATCGAGTGACGCTGGCTGGTCGCGCGTCGAGCCGAGCATCCGCCACAGATCCAGGGCGGTCGCATCCATCGCTTGTGCGCGCAAGGTTGATTCACGGTACTCCTCGAGCACCGCCTGACTCCTGCTCCTGAGTCGCTCGGATGAAGGCCGGATCGTCAGGATGACCAGGAGCCCAAGTACCGCGACGTAGAGGACCGCGGCGATGCCGAGTCCCATCATCGAGGTGCGAAGTGAGTGGCGGGCGGGTGGCCGGGTCATGGCGGCTCTCCCATTGGACCACTCATGCGGAGGATTTCCGTTCTCGGGCGGTTGAATGCGATGGGTCCGGTCAGGCCGTTCCAGGCCGGCCGGCTTCCACCTAACGATTCGAGCCAGCGGCGAATCGACTGCCGGTCGGCGCCGGCCTCGCGGATCGCCGTCGCCAGAAGCATATAGGCGTCGAATTGCAGGGCACTCGACGCGTCGGGCGGGCGGTTCAGCACGCGCTGAATCCGGGCGACGAACGCCTGGCTGGCGGAATCACTGCCGGGGGTCCAGAACTCGACCCCCCGTACCCGTTCGCGGACGACATGGCGCATTCCCACGGGCACGCGTTTCGCGCCATCCATGCCGTCACCGAACAGAATCCAGGTCCCGCGCGCCTCGGCATGAATCAGGTTCGCGATGCACCAGCCGTTACCAGAGCCTGTCGTCACGACGACCGCGTCGGCGCGGGACCGGCGAAGGGCGGCCTTGATGATGGCCTCATGGACGGCCAGGCCGTGCGGTTGAAAGCACCCGTCAGCTGGGATGACCGCCGCATCGACGACATCGGTGCCCCGCCGGAGCAGCGCGCCGCGCACGCCATCGCGAAGCCCGATCCCGTACTCATCGCCCAGGTAGAGAACGCTGACCCGGTTCACCCCGAGCGAGTCGAGGGCGTATTGCGCAATGAATGCGCCCTCGACGGAGTCGCTCGGGACGAGCGTGAACGTCCACGGGCCCATCTGGCCCAGACGACCGCTGGTAGCGTTAGGCACGACCTGCGGCACGCCGCGCGCGTTGTAGACGGAGGCGCCGAGGATGGCGTCCCGGCTGCCCGGGTGTCCCACTACCGCAACGACGGTGGGGTCATCGGCGAAGATGGTGGCCTGTTCAGCGTTGAGGCGAAGACCACCCACGGGCGATCCGGCCGCAGTCCACGTCGCGACCTGTACACCGGCAGACTCGACTGCCGGCACGATGGCCCGGAGCAGTGCCGCCGTGGCCGGATCCCGCGGATAGCCATCACCGATGCGCGCCGGTTCGTCGGCGCCACACCCGAGCGTCAGGAGTCCGATCAGGACACAGCCGGAGAAGGGCGATGGCATTGGAGGCGAGGAAGCCGCGAAACCGCCTCGAAGATAGCAACGTCAACACGGTGTTGCAGCGTTAGGGGCGCTATTGCCTGAGGACCCAACCGGCTACGCCGCTGCTCGAACGGACGAGCGCGAAATCGCCGAAGCGCCCCACGACCCCGACCGTGTCACCCGGTTCTACGACGGCAATGATGTCACCGGGTCCGTGCGTGACGGCTGGCCGCGCGAGAATGGTCTGCCCGGCGGGAACAGTCGCAATGGCGCGGTCGGCGGTTTCAGTCAGTCGCGCGCTGATGTAACCCGTCGCGCCATCCGGAAGGCGAACGCGATACCACGCGCCGGCAGCCGCCAGGACGTTCATCGCCGAGTGTCGCTCGAGCACCGACACCGTATCGGCGGTGAGGCTCGGTGCCGTCCGCAGCGTCGCGCGGGCGACCGATGGGCGTACCCACTGGCCCAGACGCCCGGTATCGGCGACGAGCCGCGGGATCGTGCCACGCGGTCGGTAGACGAACCAGTACGGATCGACCGGACCTTCACCGCGCCGGTAGACGCCGAAGTGGAGGTGGGGCGGTGTGGTCCGGGCGTTACCGGTGTTGCCCACGAAGCCGAGTGTGTCGCCGAGGGCGACGCGCATGCCTGACGAGACGACCTGGCTGTCGAGGTGAGCGTAGTAGAGAGAATTGCCGGAAAGGTCCCGTAGCCAGACCACCTTGCCGCCGAGATTCGTGACCTGCACCCGGTTGACGACACCGGGGGCGGCCGCCACCACTGGCGTGCCGCGTTTCGCGAAGATGTCGATGCCGTGGTGGCTGCGAGCTCCCGCATCGCGCGGCGCGCCAAAGCGGCTGCCGATGTCACGATCCGTACCCTGTTTCACCGGGAAGGCCAGCGTGGGTCCGATGCGCAACAGCGCCCGGAAACGACCACCGCGCAGCAATTCGGGTTGCGCACGGACGATGATCTCGCCGTCACGACGCGGTGACACGCGCAGGAAGCGATCGCCGGAATCCGCCGAGACGATGTGGGTGAAGGCGGAACTGCTGTCGCCCTCGATGCTCCAGGCATCGAGGAACATCGTGGTGCTGCTGTCTCCGGGCATGTCTACTTCCAGCGACAGCTCCTGTCCGCGCCTGACGCGGATGCGCAGGGCAACAGCGACGGGCACGCCGGGTTGCAGGTAGCCCTGTTCCTCGTGAGGCGACGTGACCAGCGGTGCATCGGTCAGGGCACGTTCAGCGGCCGCCACCCAGTCGAGCGCGAGCGCGGTCTCGCGCAGTCCCGCCGCGTTCAGCGCGTCGACGTAACGCTGTCGGGGGGTGCGGTTGTCGAACAGGTTCTCCGCCGCCTCACGGATGTTATCGCAGGCGGAGGTCGCAAGCATCAAGGCGGCCAGCGCAGGCAGTGATCGTGTCAATCTCCCATCTCCTCTGCCTCTCCCATCTCCTAGTGCGTCATGCCGTAGAAGATGTAATTGATCGCGAACTTGTACGCGTCGTTGGTGATGTTGACCGGCCAGAAGTTCTGGTCAGACCACTCCATGTAGTCGCCGATGTCGTTGTTGTAGTTGATCACGACCATGAGGCGTTTCGACGGATCGTTGTCCTCATGAATACCCAGGAACTCGGCCCGGAGATTCGGCCGGTTCGGATACGGCATGTCCAGGGATTCGATCTTGAAGAACGAATCGAAGACCGGATGGCCCAGCGTCAGGTATTCGAGGTTGGCGCCGGGAAGCACGCGCAGCATCTGCTGCTCGAAGTTGTACCACTCGTTCCGCATGAAGTCATCGACGATCAGGAAACCTCCCTTCTGGAGGTACGTCCGGAGGCCGATGACTTCGCTCTCGCTCGGATGCCAGAACCCGGGTTCCGAGAGGTACGCTACGGGATACTTCAGCAGTTCGGGGTCATCCATCGCGTGGATGTTGCTGCCGGTCCGGTGCGGCTGCAGCTCGGTGATCTCCTCGAGCATGGTCATCAGGTGCCGTTCCATGGCCGGGTAGTCGAATTCCCACCCGCTCTGCCGGCCGTACACCGTATAGCTGAGGCGCGCAAACGTGAACTTGCCGTCGTACGGGACGTTAGGCTCCCAGACGAACCGTCGAAAACCCTGGGTCGTGGACGCGGCGAGGAGGCTCAGGGCGAACTCGTAGCCGTTCGGCATGAACAA
>CBIHMX010000135.1:0-6892 GCA_966211115.1 uncultured Gemmatimonadaceae bacterium
CCTTCGCGCCTTGCGCACCTGGGGAGCGCGATTCGCCCGGTACGTCGAGGGTGATTACGCAATCCTGGCGTGGGAGAAACGTCGCGGACGACTGCTGCTCGCCCGTGATACCGGCGGTCGAAGAACCCTCGTTTACGCCACGTCAGGCGCGTCGACGATCGTGGCGTCGACGTCGGGTGCGGTTGTCTGTCACCCCGCCGTCTCCCGTGAATTCGATCGGGGATTCATTGCCGCATCCGCGAGTTTTGTGTCCGGGCCCGGGCAACGCACGGCGTATCGGCACGTCTCCATCGTTGCGCCGGGATCGACCCTGTCGATCGAAGGCGGCACCGTTCACGAAATCGATCGATGGACGCCGGTCGTCGGGTTTGACTGGGAACGAGAACCGTCGCAGGCGGCGGCGGAGGAACTGCGACACCTGCTCATGAATGCCACCCGGGAGCGCCTGGATCCCGAGCGCCCGACGATGGTGTTCATGAGCGGCGGCTGGGACTCCCCGTCAGTATTCGCAGCCGGATGCGCCGCACTCGAGTCGGCAGGGGTCGATCGCACGAAGCATCCCTTGCTTCCCGTCTCGATGACGTATCCACCCGATGACATCGGGAACGAGGACCATCACATCAATGCGATCGCGGCGCGCTGGGACGTTCCCGTCACCTGGCTCCAGACGGAGAAGATCCCCCTGCTCGAGGACAGCGAAAATCGCGCCCTGAAGCACGATGATCCGATGATGCAGACCTTCGAGGGGCAGATGCGGCACCTCGCCAGGTCATCTCGCCAGTACGGCGCGCGAGTGGCGTTGGACGGTTTCGGAGGAGACCACATCTTCCACGTATCCAGTGCCGCGGTGATTGCTGATCACCTCTTCTTCGGAAGGTTCGGCGAGCTCTGGCAGGAATGGAGAGAATGGGGATTGTCGGGGCGCGCATTCCTCCGCCTCGCGCTCATGCCGCTCATTTCCGACGGTGTCCGCGACTGGCTTGGAACCGTGCGCGGTCGCCCACTGAATGGGTTCTGGGACCGGGGTTTTCCGCCTTGGATCGTCCGTTCCAGGGAAATTCTGGCGGAGCTCGCGCCCGCCATCGAGCGGGATGCCGGAGAAAGCGCCTCGCAGTACGAGTTGCGCCGCGGCTTGTTGGGATCGATCACGGGCAGGGCCGCGTCGTGGAACATGGCATTTGGCCTGGACGAAGGGTTGCAGATGCGCGGGCCGCTGTTCGACCGCCGTGTCGTCTCGTTTGCCGCCTCGCGCCCTTTGAGCGATCGGGCCAAGGCCGGCGATTCGAAGAAGCTTCTTCGGAAGGCGATGGCCGGACTGATTCCCGACACGGTGTTGCGGGCGCGCGACAGAAAGACTGGCACCCCCTCCGGTTACTTCAAACGTCAGTTCCAACCCGTCGCGGAGGCCGAAGTCCGCAAGCTTTTTCTCAGCGGGAAGTCGAACCTGGAGCTTCTGGGGGTCATTGACCGGCAGGAGTTCTTGCGGTCGGTCGACAGGTACGTAAACTCCGGCGCCCACCTGCTCGGGGCCGCCATTCAACAGACAGTCGCGGCCGAGCGATGGCTCGCCGTACGGACAAGGCTGGAACCCATATAGCTGTGGCTGTTTCTGTGATGGTATTGGTCTTGCAAGTGACCCAGACGAACCCTCAGGGAGGACGCATGTACGAATCACCCAAACTCGTCCGCTTCGGCAGCTTTCGTGAGCTGACGTTGCAGGTGAGCGATTGCACGAATGGCGGCACGGCTCCGCAGCCGTGGACGTTCAAGAACCAGCCGAACGCGGACTCGTTCGTCCCGGTCGGCAACGATGACGACGGCTGCCCCACGGTTGCCCGTTCGTAAGTAGTTAGTTCGACAGCAGTTAGAAGGTGAAGTACTTAGCTGTCAGGCCGAGGTGCCGTCCGGGGCACTGAAGGCCGCCGGTTCCACGGAACGTCGCCCAGGCTGGGAATTGCCGGGCTCGCCGCCGCGACCCTTTTGTGTTGGGTCGAGGCGGCATTTTGTTGCAAGAGCGCGCAACACTGCTCCAGTCTCGTTGCCCTGCCGCGTCAAGCCAATGTACTACCTACGGGTAGTACCCTCCTGCCAGCGAACCAAGGCTAGTGGCCGGCACTTTGCGTTTTGCGATTCTGGGCCGTCCTACCCGAAAGACTTCCAGAACCGTTCATGAATCTGCCAAGCCCGCGTTCCAGCGTCGTCGTAAAGGGCGTTTCCGAAGGTGCGATCCTTTTCTGCACCGAGACGGAAACGTATTTCAGCCTCAACCCGGTTGGCGTCCAGGTCTGGCGGCTTCTGCCACCGGCGTGTTCAACCGAGGCGGAGATCGTTTTGCGCCTGCGCCGCGACCATCCAGAAATCCCAGCCGAGACGATTGAGTCCGACGTGCGCGAATTGTTGGCGGAATTGGTGAAACACCGATTGGTAGAAGTGCTGCAGGCGGCCTGAGCCAGCGATATCGAAGGTTTTTGAGCGAGCGCATCGATCCATCTCGATCCACCGTCGTCGCGCTAAGCGTGGTCGTGACTCCACCGCGGTGTATGCCGCGGCACGCCGGAGTGCAGCTAAAGTGGCCGAAGGGTTCCGGCCTGCGAAGGGAATGCCGGCTCTCAGGCCGGCGTTTTCGTTGCTCCCTCTGTTTGTAAGCGGTCCTTGGGAGACGGACAGGCACAGGGCAAGTGAAGAGAAGCCATTGGCTTCCAGTCGCTATCGAGAACGACCATGATCGCAACGACAGACAATCGGTACAGCTTGTTCGGCGGCGTGCTCCGTACCTCTCTCGAGCTTCCGGAACTCCATCCCGTAATGCTCGGTGCCGATGAAAACTGGACGCTGACCGTACACGATGACGTGCCAGCTCCCAGCACTGCCTTTCCCTGGTCTGCCGACGAGGAACTTGCTGGCGGTATTTCCATCCGGCTCGAACGTGCGCCTGACGGCGTTTCGCGGCTCACCTACTCCGATACCGGAACGTTCGATATCTCGCGGGACGGTACGCGCATCGATTGGTATCGTGCTCCGAATGCCAATGGCGATCTTGCCCGAACGGACATTCTCGGGCGCGTCATTTCCCTGGCGATGCAGTCGAGCAGGGTTCTAATGCTCCACGCGAGCGCTGTGTGGATGAACGGCGAAGTTGCCGGGTTCCTCGCTCCCAAGTTTTATGGAAAGTCCACGCTGGCATGCGCACTGACGGACGCTGGCGCGCGGCTGGTGACCGACGATGCGCTCGGTGTTCGCATCGGTGACACCGTCGCGTGTGCGCCAGGCGTTCCCGCCATTCGACTCCGAAAAGGAGCAGCGGCCTACCTGCGAGGTTCAGAAAAAGTCGAATCCGACTCGGTGGACTGGCGCCATCTCGAGCGCCGGGCCGCCGAGGAGGTACTGCATCAATGGGCTCCGGTTGGCGCGCTTTACGTGCTGAATCCGCGCCCGCCACAAGAAATGACGGCTCCCGCCCTCCGGGAGCCGCTCTCTGGAACGGAAGGCGCGCTCGCACTGGTGAAATTTGCGAAGTTGGGTAACCTGCTCCGAGGGATGCTGGCGGTAGAGTACTTGGGAATGGCAGCGGAAATCGCCAACAGGGCAAGCATTTATACGTTGACGTATGCGCGAGATATGGAACGGCTCGCCGAGGTCGCTGAAACCGTGAAGGGATGGCATCGCGGGTGATTGCGGGTCCCCTTAGAATCCCTTCATCGACTGTTCACCCAGCTGGGGCGCACTTGGGCGATGCGTTGAAGCTCGATGGGATAGGATCGCCGGAATGGGCGCTGTTACTCGCGTCCAGTCGGGGCGACCCCGACCGTGAGGTCATTCATCGGCTCATGTCGGGGGATCTGGATTGGCGGCTCCTGACCCGGCTGGCAATCAACGCGCACGCCACGCCTGGTCTCTGGCAGGTGGTGTCGGCGTTCCCGAACCTGCCTGACGAAGCAGAACGACTTCAGGCGGTTGCCGTCCTGAATGACTTTCGCCGGTACCACATTCGGTCGCTGGTGGCGCGCCTTTCAGAGCAACTCCGCGCGGAAGGCATTGAAGTCCTCGCGCTGAAGGGTGCCGCGCTTCTCGCTGGCGGCGTTCAGAAGCCCATGCCGCGGACGATGTCAGATATCGATCTGCTCGTCCTCAAGGGCTCGCCGGAGCAGGCGTGGACCATTTGCCGGACGAATGGCTGGTCGCTCGTCGACGATGCGTGGACTGAAGAGCTGTACCGGAATCACCACCATCTGGCCCCGCTCATCGATCCGGATGGTGTGAACATCGGTCTCGAGTTGCACCGCACGCTCCTCGCTGGCGTCGACCGTCTTGGACTCGACACGTTGTCCGTGGTGAAGCGAGCCCGGTCCGTGATGGTCAACGACGTTCCGGTGCTTGTTCCGTCGGTGGAAGACCTGCTGCTCCACACGTGCCTGCATTTCGCGTGGTCGAACAAGCTTCGACGCGGAGTCTGGCGGGCCTACGCCGACACGCATTCGATCATCGCCGACCCGGGCTTCAGCTGGGACCGCTTCGTGAGTGTCGCGACGTCACGACGCATGCGCCAATCCTGTTACTGGACCCTCAGGATCGGACAGGTGGTCGCTGACGTCACTGTTCCCGAGGGAGTGCTCAAGGCCCTCGATCCGTCGTCAGGCGGACGATTCGGCGGTCTGCTCGAACGGCACTTCGCGCTTCAATTGTCGGATCCTCAGGCCGATGATGCGGTGGCTCAGCGCGCGCGGCGCTGGTTATGGTTTGCCGCGATGCGCGAACGATCCGGTTCCCGGGAAGGGGATATCCTGTGGAACGAGGGCGCCGTTGACGTGCCTGGTGAAGGAGCTGCGTCCCCGCGTTCGCAGCGCGGTGCCGTACGCGCTGCCGTGGAAACGTGGGGGTATTTCGCACGGTTGCTCGCCCGGTGATCGCGGGCGGGGGACGCCGTTGATCATGGTCGCCAAAGTCTTCGCCGCATCTTCTCAGGCGGCGGACCGCGAGTACGTTTCCCCGTTGCGAAGTTCCTGGCGGAGCGCGGGTGAACCAGAAACAACTCCGAATACTCACAGCGAAGCCGAGTGGGGTCCATGCCTCACCCGTGAGTCACGCAATGGCACCAGTTCAAGGAAAAGCGCTGCCGGCTCCCGCTCCGGGTGCAGTCTTTCGCAGGCTGCCCGAAGGTGGCGTACTGTTTTCCACGGAAACGGAGGTCTACTTCGGGGTGGGTGTCGTCGGCGCGGCGATCTGGGAGCTGCTGCCACCCGTCACGCAAACCGTGGAAGAAATGGTCTCCACCCTGGCGGCCAAGTACCGTGACGTCTCCGCCAGTCAGATCCGCAACGATGTCGACCGATTCCTCGAGGAACTCCTCTCCAACGGTCTGGTCACGCACGTGGCGCCGCCTGCGGCGGGAGATACGAAGGTACCGTAGGGCCGGTCCGAAACTCCGCGCGCTCGGCTGGCGTGACTGGCGGGACCTCGTCCGCGCGCAATTCGCGCTCGCGCGAGCGAATCGGGAAATGCGGACACTGCCCCCCGGCGACATGGTGCGGGATGAATCGCGGCCGGCCGCTCAGGCGGGAGGTGTCGACCGAACCCTCGATGCCCGGCGAATCGCGCTGGCGGTCAATCGCGCGGCGGCGTTCGGGTTCTTCCGGCCAAAATGCCTCGTGAAATCGCGCGCCCTGCGGCGCATGCTCGACGACGCGGGGATCGAGGGCGCGGACGTCCGCGTTGGAGTGTTCCTGCGCGAGGGTCGTTTTCTGGCACACGCGTGGGTGGAGTATCGCGGGCAGGTGGTCGGTGACGATCCCGCCTTCGTCGCGAATTACGTACCGATGACTGGGATCCAGGTGGCGGCCATCGAATGACGCAACTCTACGACGTGTTTGGCGGCACACTTCGCTCGGAGCTGCCGATCGAGGAACTGCCCAAGGCGATGGCGGTTTCCCCTGATTGGACGCTGCGCGTGGAGGATCGCACCACGCCTTCACCCCCCGGTGAGCTGCTCGGCACCGATATCGTGTACGGCGACACCCGCGTCAGATGCTACAGGACCGACGGCGGGTTCGCGCTCGTTTTTGATGACACCGGCCGATTCGATGTCTCGTCCGACGGCGCACACATCACGTGGTATCGCTCCGCTGACGCCGACCTCCAGTCGGCGCTGGCCGACATAACGAGCCGCGTGCTGGCGCTGGCGCTCCATGCCAGTGGCGTCTTCTGCCTCCACGCCAGCGCGGTGTCAGTGGCCGGAACCGGATTGGCGTTCCTCGCGCCGAAGCATCACGGGAAGTCGACGCTGTGCAGCGCCCTCGTGCTGCAGGGGGCCCGCGCACTCAGCGACGATACGGTGCCCGTGCGGCCGGGGTCGACGCCGATGCTGTCGCCTGGCTTGCCCCGCCTCCGGTTGTGGACGGACGCCGCGGCGCGCCTGTTCGGCACCGACGATAAAGGCGCGGTCACGAAGCGAGTCATGGACCACCTCGATCCGGATCGCGTGGAAACCGAATCGGTGCGGTTCGGCGCCGCCTATGTGCTGACCCCCGTGACGAGCCTGCCGGATGGCGCCGTCGTCGCCCGGCAACGCCTGGACACCATCGAGTCGACCATGTGCCTCGTCAGGCACTCCAAGCTCGGCCCGGTGCTCGCCGGCTCCGAGTCGCCGTTGATGCTGGCGCGGGCCGCTGATGTCGCCAGCGTGGTGCCCGTGTACGCGCTACACGTGGTCCGCGACCTGAACCGCATCGGTGAACTGGCCACACAGTTGGTTCGCTGGCACGAAACGGGGCAGGAGAACTCGTGACGTCATCGACGCTGGAGGTGCGGGAGTCCGAGACCTCAGCCACTCGTGACACGGTGGTTCGGGCTTCGGGACTGACGAAACGGTTTCCCGCCCGGCGGGGCCTGAAGCAAA
>CBIHMX010000136.1:0-6866 GCA_966211115.1 uncultured Gemmatimonadaceae bacterium
AAGCGATCGACCTCCGGCGCTGAACTCTCGAATCGTCCACGCGTCCGGAGTTCCGACGAGGCGCGGCGGAACACGGCGGCCGCGGCATCGAGCAACTCGAGATCGCTCTCGCGCAGCAGCGCGTCCGGTGCGATTTCACGCAGTGTCCGCTCGACGGCATCGGACACTTCGCCGAGCGGCGGATGGTCGGACACGCCGGCAATGCCACGCAGACTTCGCAGGCGATTCACGACGTCGTCGACGATCGTTCGTTCTGCCTGGTTTTCCTGAAACGCCGCCAGGTCTGTGGCGATGGCCGCCGCCTGGAGCGCAATAAAAATCGGTGCCGTCCCCGCGACAGGAGTCCGCGGCGTCAGGCGACCGGCCGGCAGGAACGACCGGAGCGACGTCAGTCGTTCGATGGCCCGGCGGTCATCGTCGGGTTCCCAGCGTGTGCTGACGTCGACGAACCGCCTGAGGTCGATGATGCTGCCGGCGAGCTCGGTCCGCAGGTCTTCCGTCCAGGCCACTTCGCCGTCGCGAACGCCATTGGCGATCCGTTCCATCGCCAGCGCGATGTCGGCGATGCGCGGGAGCCTGGCCATGGTGGCGCTGCCGCGCAGGGCGCGCGACGCGGCCACGAATGCCGCGGGCTCGAACGATTCATCATCCTCCACGAGATCCTCGACCGTGTCGAGGTATTCGCGCGCTTCGGCGTGAAAGTATCGCAGGAGTTCGGGCGGCGTCATCGAGCCGAGAAGTTACGCACGCGCGGACGCGCCGGTCCAGCCGCGGCGCGCGCGATCCATGGCGGAACGCATTTCGCGAACGGCGTCACCGATCCCCACGAAGACCGAGCGCGACACGATGGAGTGGCCGATGTTCAACTCCTCGATTTCAGGGATGCGGGCGACGTTCTCCACGTTCCGGACCGTAAGTCCGTGGCCGGCGTGCACCGCCAGGCCGACCGAGGCCCCCTTGGTTGCGCACCGTTCCAGCGCCGCCAGCGGGCCTGCATCGCCGGGGTGATGCGCATAACGACCGGTGTGAAGTTCCACGGCGTCGGCGCCCAGGTCGAGCGACCGGGAAACGGCATCGAGTTCCGGGTCGATGAAGAGGCTGCACCGGATGCCGGCCGCCTTCAGCCGCTCGATATTGGCGGAGAGGCGCTGTGGGTTGGTCGACACATCGAGTCCGCCCTCGGTCGTGACCTCCTCCCGACGTTCGGGCACGATGGTTACTTCCTTCGGCTTCAGACGAAGTGCGAGCTCGACGATGGGATCGCTGAGCGCCATTTCGAGGTTCAGCGCCGTGCGGATGTTGGCGGCGAGCTGCTCGACGTCCGCATCCTGGATATGGCGGCGGTCTTCACGCAGGTGAGCGGTGATGCCGTCTGCTCCCGCCTGCTCGCAGGCGAGCGCCGCAGCGAGGGGATCCGGCTCATCGGTACGTCGCGCCTGACGAATGGTTGCGACATGATCAATGTTGATGAACAATCGCTGATGTGGAGCGTACATGTTGCTCAGATCCGGACACAGGATGAGTTCGGCCGGTTGATCCGCTGCCCGGTCGCCATTACGTTCGCATGCAAACTGCCTTGGAGTCGTCCGTGAGGAAGTGGGCCCTGTTGGCAATCGTATTCACCGCATGCAGCCGGAGCCCGTCGATGGGCACCTCGCTTACCGGCGCGGCATCGGCGCGTGAGGCCGCGATGATGTTTCTGAACGCGGCCAAGGCTCAGGATCTGCAGGCGATGGGGGCGGTGTGGGGCAGTACCGAGGGTGCATCGCGCGACAACATGGATCGTGAGCAACTCGACCGCCGGCTGCTCATCCTGCAGCCATGTTACGTCGCGGATCGCAGTCAGATCCTCGATGAAAGCATGGGAGCAGGCCCCACCGAGCGACGCCTGCGCCTCCAGCTTACGCGCGGCACTACCACGAAAACGATCGAATTCAAGGTCGTTCGTGGTCCGTCGAGTCGCTGGTACGTGGAAGACGTCAACTACGACGCGCTTCAAGCCGATTTCTGCCGGTAGCCGTCGGCGGCACACCGCCGGGTTAGTGCTCTGTAAGCTCAACGAGGATTCCGCCGGTCGACGCCGGATGCAGGAAGACGATGCGTTTTCCTTCGGCGCCCATGCGTGGTGTTTCGTCGATGAGCCGCATTCCCGCATCCCGGCAGCGCTGCATGGTGCCTTCGAGGTCATCGACCGCGAAGCAGATGTGGTGGATGCCCGGGCCGCGCTTTTCCAGGAACTTTCCGATTGGCGAATCGGATTTATCCGGTTCGAGCAGTTCGACGAGCGCGTCGCCGGCCTGAAAACCACTGATCCGGGCGCCGTCGCTGTTGGCAAGCTGAGCCTCGGACATTCCGAGGACATTGCGATAGAATGAATGCAGGTCGGCAGACGACCTGACCGCGAGGCCCACATGAGCAATACGGGTTCCACGGCGGGTGTTGTCCGGCATCAGACTCGCGCTCCGGCTGTCGGTGCGCGCGGAAACTAGTCCCAACCATCCGGCGAGCGTAGGCCCGCCGAGCGGAGAACAAGCATGTCGATGGCAAGCGCTGTAACAGACGACAACTTCGAAGGCGAAATCGAGAAGCATTCGGGACTCGCCGTAGTGGATTTCTGGGCTGCGTGGTGTGGCCCGTGCCGTATCATCGCGCCAATCCTGGATCAGCTCGCGACGGAATATTCCGGCCGCGCCAAGGTCGCCAAGCTCGACGTAGATGCCAACATCCGGACGGCCACCCGGTTCAACGTCCGGTCCATTCCGATGGTGATCTTCTTCAAGGATGGCAAGGTCGTCGACCAGGTGATCGGTGCGGTTCCGCGTCCGGTCCTCGAGGAGAAGTTCAAGAAGCACGCAGCGCAGGCGGCATAACGCTGCCGAAGAGCGTCCACATGGTCGGGCGGTCGGCCGGGCCTGCCGCGGATGGCCGTGGGACGCTCTTCATCGTTGCGACGCCGATCGGCAACCTGGCCGACATGTCGCAGCGAGCCATCGACACCCTGACCGCGGCCGACGTGATCCTGGCCGAGGACACGCGCACCTCCCGCGTGCTGCTCGATCACTTCGGCATCACGACGAGAATGGTCGCTGCCCACGAACACAACTCGGCCCGGATCACCCCGATGGTGATCGAGCGGCTCGCGAAGGGGGAGCGAGTCGCGGTGATCACGGACGCAGGCACACCGCTCATTTCCGATCCCGGCAGCCCACTGGTTCGGGCCGTTCGCGAGTCCGGCTTCCGGGTGTCACCGATTCCCGGAGCGTCGGCGCTGACCGCGGCCCTGTCGGCATCGGGGCTCGATGCCGTTCCATTCACCTTTCTCGGCTTTCTTCCCAGGACGGGGAAGGACCGTCGTCAGGCAATGGAGCTGGTGAATTCACTCGCGCACACGGTAGTCCTCTACGAGGCGCCCGGGCGCGTGTCGAACACACTGAAGGAAATTGCGTCTTCCAGTGCGCCGGATCGTCGATGCGTTGTGGCGCGCGAGATGACCAAGGTGTTCGAGGAGTTCCGCGACGGAACGGTCGAGGAACTCGCTGCGTACTACGCTGGCAGCCCACCGCGCGGCGAGGTTGTCATACTACTTGCACCACAAGCCGCAAAGTCGTTTGATGAAGAAGACTTACGAGGTCGAGTGAAAGCACTACGTGAAGCCGGGGTTTCCGCCAAAGATGCCGCGGCTCAGGTCTCGGCGGAGACCGGCGTCCCTCGCAACGCGGTCTACCGGCTGGCGGTGAAATCCTGATGCTCATTCGTCCCGCTGCAGCGCTGCTGGCGCTCGCGCTGACATCGTTCGGCCCCGCACCCGCGGCGAAGCTGACCATTGCGCGCCTACAATACGATGGTGGGGGCGACTGGTACGCGAATCCATCCAGCCTTCCCAACCTGCTCAAGGCGATCAACGAGCGTACGACGCTCAAGGTCGAGCCAACCGAAGCGCGCGTCAGTCTCAAGGACGATCGGCTGTGGGATCACCCGTTTCTCCACGTCACCGGCCACGGCGAGATGAAGTTGTCCGATGCCGAAGTGGTGAAGCTGCGCGAGTACCTGACGCGTGGCGGCTTTCTGCACGTCGACGACAATTATGGGCTCGACGAGAGCTTCCGGCGCGAAATCGCGCGGGTTTTTCCGGATCGTCCCCTGGTGGATGTGCCCCTGTCGCACCCGATCTATCATATCGTGTACGACTTTCCGGCCGGATTGCCGAAAGTGCACGAACATGACGGAAAGCCGGCTCGAGGGTTCGGCATCTTCATCGGGAACCGGCTGGCCGTGTTCTACAGCTACGAGAGCGACCTTGGGAACGGTTGGGAAGATCCCGGTACGTACAGTGATCCCCCGACGCTCCATGAGTCCGCGCTGCGCATGGGTGTCAACCTGTTTGTCTACGCCGTCACAAGCCGGCAGGGAACATGAGCCTACTTGACCTCGTCGAACGAGAGCGTCGCGCGCTGGCGCGCCTCCTGAACGCCTCGGGCGCGACGCTCCTCGTCGGTGCGGTTGGTGCGGTGCTGGCCGTGGGCGCGATCGTGCTCGGATCGGCGCGCTGGCTGTCGCTGCCCCGTCTCGTTCCGTTCGTGCTCTGGGCGGGGGCTGTTGGTGTCGTGATTGGCGGCGCGCGATTGATCACGGTCCTGCGACGCCGGATGGCCACGCTTCCCGGAGTCGCCGGCGAGATCGAACGGGAGCGCAAGCTGCGCGACGGCTCGCTGCGTGGGACGATCGAGGTCGCCGACTCTGGCGCGTTAGGCAGGCTGGGCGCCGAAGCGATGGCGCGACGGCTTGGCGACATGGGCCGCAAACCGCTCGCTCCGTCCCTCCGCAGCCGGATGCTTCGCTGGGTTGGCGTCGGGCTCATGGCGACGGCGGCCGGTGCCGCGGCGCTGGTGGCCGGCACGGCGATGGCGCCCGACGGATGGGCGGCGCTCCTGCACCCCCTTCGTGCCTGGAACGGAAAACTGCTCGAGGGCGTGCAGGTGGACTCGCTGCCGGAATCCGTCCTTCGCGGCGAGCGGATCTCGGTCACGGTGCGCGCACCCGGCCGCCGTGAGGTCACGCTGGCGTACCGCCGGACCGGCGCGACCTGGCGTGAAATGACGATGCCGGTGGTCGATGGCGTCGCGTCCACCCGGCTCGAGCCGCTGGATGCCGACCTGACGCTCTATGCAACCGACGGACGGGCGTTGAGCGACACGAGCACGGTCCGCGTCGTCGAGCGCCCGTTCATCGGCGAGGTCAACGTCCGCGCCCAGTTCTCGGGCTACCTTGGCCGCCAGACCGAGATCATCCCGTTAGGCGAACCGGTTCGCGTTCCACAGGGGACACGGCTCACCGTCGAAGGAACGTCGTCGACCGAATTGCGCGAAGTGACCCTGACGCGCGGTGCCGTCACGCTGATCCTCCGGCCCGAAGGCCTGCGCTTCTCCGGCCCCGTGCCCACGACGACTGGCCGCTATGAATGGGCGGCCATCGGTCGCACGGGCCCGATCACGGACGTTCCACCGGCGCTCGAAATCGAGGTCGTCCCGGATTCGGCACCGACGGTCGAGATCCTTTCCCCCGGCGGCGACACTACCGTGACCGCGGGCGATAGCCTCAACGTCTCGGTCATGGCGACGGACGATCACGGCATCCTGCACGTGGCCGTGCGATCCTGGATCGTCGATGGTCGCGGGACCCGTCGCGATCTTCCCGAGACGCGCCGCACGACCAACAACGATGGCCAGTGGTCGGGCGAAACGCCCCTGCGCACGAATGAGCTGCGGCCGGGCGATGCCCTGCACGTCGTTGCCGCGGCCACCGATGGTTCTCCCTGGGCGCAGACAGGCCTGAGCCGCGAGCTGGTCGTCAGGTTGCCCACGCTCAGCGAGCAACGTGAGGCCATTCGCGACGCGGCCGACAGCACCGTCGCTCGCGCCACGGCTACCGCGGCCGCGCAACGCCAGTTGCAGCAGCGGACGCAGGAAGCGTCGCAGAAGCGTAGCCAGGAGCAGATGAGCTACGAATCGGCGGAGCAGGCGAAGTCGCTCGCCCGCGAGCAACGCGAGCTCGCCGATCGCATGGAGCAGATCAAGCAGTCGGCAGAACAACTCGAGCGTCAATTGCAGGAAGCCGGCGCGCTCGACAGTGCGCTCCAGCGGCAGCTCAACGAGGCGCAGAAGCTGCTTCGCGATGCGCTGACGCCCGAACTGGCGGAGCAGCTGCGCAAGCTCGAACAGGCGTCGCAGCAGTTGTCGCCCGAAGATTCGCGCAAGGCAATGGCGGACCTCGCCCAGCAGCAGCAGCGGCTTCGCGAACAGCTCGAGAAAAGTGTCGAGATGCTGAAGCGGGCCGCGCTCGAGGGCTCGATGAGCACGTTGACCGACGAGGCGAAGGAACTCGCCAACCGCCAGCGACAGATTGCGGACTCGCTCGCGAGTGCCGACAAAGCTGAGGAGCGCGCCGAAGCACAACGCGCGGCAAAGGAGCTGGCCAACAAGACGCGCGACCTGTCCGAGGAAGTCCGCGAACTGCAACAGCGCCTGCAGCAGCAGAAAGCAGAAGCGGGGGCGGAGAGGATCAACGAGGCGGAGCGTCGCATCGAGCAGTCGGCCGAAGCGATGGAGCGCGCCGCGCAGAATGCGCAGCAGCGCGAACAGGCGCAGGCACGCGACAGTGCGCAGAAGGCGCCGCAGGGCCAGCAGCAGAACCAGCAGGGCCAGGCTGGCCAGCCGCAGCAGGGGCGGCAGGGCGGCCAGCCCCAACAAGGACGGCAGGGCCAGCAGGGGCAACAGCAGCAGGGCCAGCAAGGTGGTCGCGGGCGACAGGGTCAACCGCAACAGCAAGGCGGTCAACAGCAGGGTGGTCAGCAGGGGGCTCAACAGCAG
>CBIHMX010000137.1:0-6773 GCA_966211115.1 uncultured Gemmatimonadaceae bacterium
CGGGAATCGGGAATCGGGAATCGGGAATCGGGAATCGGGAATCGGGAATCGGGATCGTCCTCCTGGCGTCGGCGATAGGTGCCGTCGAATGTCACGGTCCATCGCATGCCCCGGTTCCGGCTCGATTGCCAGAGTTGGCGAACCGTTCCGTCGGCGTTAGGCGTCCAGGTGATCCGTTCCGTGACCGACGTGCCATCCATCAGGGACCGTTCTCCTTCCATTACCATCTCGCCGTTGACGATCCCTCCGGAAAGCCGCAGTACGGTTCCGGAGTTATCGACCCATGTCTGGTGCCATCGGTTGTCGCCGGCGTCCCACGCGCTGTACGAATTGCCACGTGCCGTCCCGGCGATGGTCCAGGTCTCGTGGAGTGCGCAGCCATTCAGCGTTTTCTCGATCCGGTTCACACCCGCCGGTTGTCCGCGGGTGTCGACCACGTCCCACTCACCGACCCAGAAGTCGAACTGTCGATAGGCGGATTGCGTGCACGAAGGTACTTCCTGGGCTATCGCCGGCGCGTGAGTGATCGCAAGCAGCAACAGCGCAGGCATCAGACGCACTGGTGCCTCAGGTGCGAACGTCAGGCATGGCCGCGTCGGCCGTGGAGCGTTCGCGCGACTGTGCTCGAACCCAAAGCCCCCACAGCAGCAGGGGAGGCACAACGGCCGCGGCCAGCAGCAGCAGCAAGTTGACGTCCAGCGCCCAGACCGTGCTCGCGCCCTCGGCAACAGAAAGCTTGAGCGCTCCGTCACCTACCGACACCGACGCACTTCCCGACCCACCGGGTTTCGCAACGCGCAGGAGCGCCGGGATGCCCGGCCCCACCAGTGCCAGCAACAATGCGATCCAGTACCCGCACCACGCGAGGAGCAAGCGTCCCGGCCGCCAGTTCGCGAGGAAAGACATGTGGCGCGTCCTCCATTGAAATCCCGAGGCAGTGTAACCCGGTAATGCCCAAAAGGTAGCGTGTCACTCACGTGTGGCGTTTCGCCCCTCTGAAAAGCGCGGGACGACCGGGGGCTGCCGCGCGCTGCATCCACCACGTACTATCTACGTAAGAAATAGTAGATACCACCGGGAGGTTCATGAGGGCAGTCATCATACTGGCGTCGGGTTGTCTTCTGGCAATGCCGGCCGGCGCCCAGACGGCTCGTACGACCACGACTCCGCTACCGGCGCCTGACGCAACATTGGCCGCGGAGTTCACCCAGGTCATCGCCATCCGCGAGCTGCGGGACGGGCGCGTGCTGATCGTGGACCAGGGAGAGCGTGCGCTATTCGTCGCCGATTTCGCGAAGGGAACCGCAACCCGTATCGGCCGCAACGGGAGCGGTCCCCAGGAGTACGAGCAACCGGCTGCACTGCTCGCCATCGCCGGGGACTCGACGATCGTACCGGACCCACGGAACGGGCGCTGGCTGCTCCTGAACGGGGCGGAGATCGCTGGAACCCTGGGCCCCGACGCACCGGTGCTGGTCGCCCGGACGCGAACGCCTAACGGCGCCGATGTCCGAGGCAACATCATCGCGCTGAAGTCGATCGCCACCGGCTCCACACCTGCCGCAATGCCGCGCCTGGACTCGCTGCTGCTCGTGCGGATGGCGCGATCGACCGGCGCACAGGACACCATCGCCATGCTGCGCGCACGACCATCGGTGATCCGTACCGAGGGACCGGCCAACGCGGCAACGGCCATCTCCATCATGACGAACCCGCTCGCGGCGGGCGAAACGGCCGCGCTGTTCCCGGATGGGTGGATAGCCATCGCCCGCCTCGATCCGTACCGCGTCGAGTGGGTAGGACCGGCCGGCCAACGAGTGACCGGGCCCGCCTTGCCGTTCGAGCGCGTGCGACTCGACGAACGAGAACAGCGCGCCTTCCTGCAGCGAGAGTCGGAACGAACCGGCCGCCCCCTGCGCGACGCGGCGAGCCTTCCGGAATGGCCCGAGTTCGTCCCCCCGTTCGTCGGAAATGCATTACAAACCGCACCCGACGGCCGGCTTTGGATCCGACGCACCGGGAGCAGCGGCAACCTCAGTCCGCCCTACGACGTCATCGACCGGCGCGGGGGACTGGCTGGTCGCGTCGCACCAGGAACGGAGACCCAGGTCGTTGGTTTCGGTCGCGCAGCCGTGTATACGGTCGTGGTCGACGAAAATGGGATCCAGAAACTTCAGCGCCGAAAGTTGCCGCGCATCGATTGAACCTCTGATCCGGAAACCATCCACCGGTTCGCCGGCAAGCCTGTTCAACGGCTGATCGTCTGATATCATTGCGTCGTCTGCACAGGAGACGTAATGAGCGCGCGCCTGATCCTGATCCTCAGCCTGGGAACGTCGAATCTCGCTGCCCAAGCGACATCGGTACCGACGCCTTCGGCCATCCAGACCATTCGTGAACAGGACCTTCGCCGGGACCTGTTTGCGATGGCCGGCGACGCGGCCCGCGGGCGCGAGGCGGGAACACTGGACGAAATGCGCGCGTCCATTTGGACGGCGGAGCAGCTCCGTTCGATCGGCCTCCAGCCCATGGGCGAAGACAGCACGTTCTTCCAGTGGTTCAACATGCGTCGCACGCGGGTGTCGACCGCCGGCAGCTCGGTCCGCATCGGGGGCAAGCCATTCACCCTGTGGACCGACGTCTCACCGGCGTCGAACACGGTCGGCGACGTCGTTGGGGAGACCGTGTTCGCGGGCGACGGATCCGACTCCTCCATCGACGTCCGCGGACGCATTGCCGTCGTTATGCTCCGTCCGACCTCGCAGGGCACCCGTACGACGGTCAACACGCCCGAGTACCGCGCGGTGCGGCAGGGCATCAGCGTACAGAGCGCAGCGCTCGTACGCCGCGGTGCGGCGGCCGTCATCGTGGTGGCCGATTCCCTCGGCGAAAAAATGTTCGACGCGGTCGCCCGCCTCCAGTCGCGGGGCGCGTACACGGTCATCGGCGGCGCCAACCGGTTTGCACCCACGGGTGGCCGCGGCGGTGGCCGCGGAGGCCGGGGGGGTGCGGCAGCATCGCGGCCGGCACCAATCCTCCTCGCTCACTCTTCGGCGCTGGAGCAGCTTCGCCAGGACGGGCAGGGTGTGGAGATTCACCTGCGGAGCGAACAGTTCGACACGCCGAGCGTGAACATCATCGGGGTTGTGCGGGGCACGGACCCCGTGCTGCGCAACGAATATGTCGTGTTCAGCTCGCACCAGGACCATGACGGCGTTCGTTATGCAGTCGACGGCGACTCGATCTGGAATGGCGCGGACGACAATGCCTCAACCAGCGTGGCCCTGCTCGCCATCGCCCGCGCCTGGGTCAGGCAGCCCTCGCGTCGATCGGCGCTTTTCATTTATCACGGCGCCGAGGAGCGTGGGTTGCTTGGTTCGTTGTGGCACGCGGCACATCCGGTGGTGCCGTTGGCGTCGATGGCGGCGGTCCTCAACGGCGACATGATCGGCCGGAACCATCCCGATACGGCGTCGCTGCTCGGCGTCCAGCCGCCGCACCGGAACTCGACCACCCTCGTGCAGATGGCACTGGACGCCAACAACCGCACGGGGAAGTTCGTGCTCGACTCGTTATGGGACCGGCCGACACATCCGGAAGGATGGTACTTCCGCAGCGATCACGTGCCCTATGCCCGCCTCAACGTGCCGGCGCTGTTCTTCTCCACCAACCTGCATAACGATTACCACACACCCCGGGATAACCCCGACCGCATCGACTACGCCAAGCTGGCGCGGATGACGAAGTGGATGTACCTGACCGGCTGGATCGTCGCCAACGCGAAGGAACGGCCCACGATCGACGCCGGCTTCCGGCTCGAGCGGTAACGCCGGTCACCCTCTCCAGTTTTCGTCGGCCGTGGGGCCGTACACCGACGGGACCGGGATGTCGAGCAGCCGCAGGTACACCGTGAGCTGGCCCCGGTGGTGGCTGAGGTGGCTGATGTGCTGCCTGACGACCACCCTGCGTTGCGCGGTGAACACCACCTTGCCCTGGAGCTTGAGCTCCCACTGGACTTCGTAGTCCTGGTCGGTGCTGTTCGCGATTGCCTCGCGCGACTTCCGTACGTTGTCGTCGAACTGGGCGAGGAGCGAGCTGGTTTTCTGGTTGCTGTAACCGCTGCCCGAGGTGAGTTCGAGTTCGTTGCTTGTCAGCGTCTGCCCGATCCAGCCCGGGAGCATCGAGACGAGCTGTGCGAGGTGCGCAATGGAAAATGACTTCGGATGGGGTTTCCAGTCCGGTTTGTCGTCAGGCACGCGCTCCAGGACCCGGCGCGTACTGGCCATCTCCTGGTCGAACTCAGGCAGCAGCGTTTCAGCAATGGTCATCGTTCTCGTTCTCCTTTCCGGTTCGATTACGCCGTCGGGGGGTCAGTGAACACGGCTTCCCAGAGGTTCTCGTAACGTAGCACGCGCCCGAAGGCATCGGTGTCGAGCGTCGCGCGGAAGGGCTCGCCATCGACAATTGCTTCATAGCGAAACCGCTGTTCCGCCTCGCGGAAGTAGGTCTGGTCGAGCGCCTCCAGCCGCCATTCCGGAAACCGCAGCCACGCGCTGCGAACGCGAGCCCGCGCACCCACGTCGAGGTCGAGCCGCCTGATTGGCAGTGTGTTGGTCATCGGAGTGAATCCGAAATCCACATCGATGGCGCCATCGACGACGGGCACCGGGTGGCCATCGAGCGACCACGAGCCCTCACCGTCCGCGAGGAGTTCAAGACGAACGGGCTGCTTCCGGTCGTAACCTTCGATCAACGCGGCACGCGTTCGCCACTGATTGTCGCAGTCAATGCGGTACCGCAACGCGGTGTGATGGCCGGATTCGGCGACGTCCAACTGGCCGGACAGCACCCACCGGTCATTCACATGCTCGACGCGCGCGTCCTCACTTCCCGCCGTATCCGTTCGGCGCCATCGCACCAGCGAGCGTTCGGGAAAGGGATGGAGCTTCATTCGAAGGCAGCAGGGTCAGTGTACTCGCTCGACTCACGCCTGACGAGTTGCAACGAGGAGTCGGGCACGTCCACCGGCGAGCGATCGATCAACGACCGCCGAGAGTTCATTCGATCGAAGGATGGCGTTGAGGTCGAGTGACAACCATTGCGTCACGCGCGCCGGCTCCAGGAGGCCCAGAATGCCCTGCCAGATCCGGCCGGACGAGCCGCGTGGGAGCGAGTGGTCGAGGATGACGAGTCGGCCGTCGGGCGACCGCGCAAACGCGGCGCGCGTGACTACCGCTGAAATGTCGACCGGATCGAGTTCGTGGAGCACGAACGAGAGAAGGACCGCATCGTACTTGCGGCGCGGCACATAACGAACCAGGTCCGCCTGTTCGAACGAGGCGCCGGGGGCACGCCGCATGGCGTCCCTCAGCATGTCGTCGGATACGTCCACTGCATCGACCTGCGCACCGCGCCCGAGGAGCCCCGCGGTCAACTCACCTGGTCCGCAACCCAGTTCGAGGACTCGCTCGCCGGGACGGAGCTGCATCGCGTCAAGCGTCTGACGACGGATGTCTGCAAGTCCCCCAAAGGGCGCAAACAGAGCGCGAGCCGAAGCCCGATATGCGATTCGCGCTAGCGCCACAGGGGATCGGGCATCAGCACACAGTTCGAGTCTCAGGGCGCGGGCGGTGATAACCGGACCTGGAACATGGTCGGCCAGAACTTTCCCGTGAGCAACAGTTGCCCGCTGTCCGGCGCCACCGCGATGCCGTTCATGACCTCGGCCATCCCGCGCCGGTCCGGAAACAGTGGTGTGAAGTCGATGGTCTCGCGGACCTCGCCCGTGGCCGGGTCGATGCGCACGATCCAGTTCGTTTCGTAGACGTTGGCGAGGATTTCGCCGTTCACGTACTCCAGCTCATTGATCTGGAACAGCGGCGAACCGCGCAAACGAACCTTGACCACCCGTTCGAGCGCAAACGTTTCCGGCGAAACGATCCGCAGGGAATCGGATCCGTCGCTCATGATCAGCGAGGTCCCATCCGTCGCGAGGCCCCAGCCCTGGCCGGGATAGGTGATCGAGTCCTGCAGAGTGAGCGTCGCGGCATCGAAGACATAGGCGATCCCGGACTCCCACGTGAGCTGGTAGAGGCGGCCGTTCAGCAGCGCGAGTCCTTCGCCAAAACGATCAGGCGCCAGCGCGCGCGCTTCGAGCACCCGCCCCGTAGCGAGATCGACGCGACGGATCTCTGAGTAACCGTACCGGCCGGTGCTCTCGAACAACACGCTGTCAGCCCACACCAGTCCCTGCGTGTACGCGCCCGGATCATGCGGAAAGCGTCCGGTCACGTCGTATGCGAGCGGCTCGTTGTTGCACGCCCCCACTCCCAGGGCCAGCAACAGTCGCCATGGAACCCTCTCGCTCATCCAGGCAGCCACACCAGGATGACCACGACGCTGGGCAGGAGCGCGGACGGTGATCGGAGCATGATCGAGCACAACGTTGGTTAGCCATGAAACCGGCGCTGGTCAATGCCGGGGCTCGGCGGGGGGAAGTGCCAAAGGGCGCGAACTGCCAAGGGGCGCGAACTGCCGAAGGGCGCAGACTGCCGAAGGGCGCAAACTGCCGAAGCGCGCAAACTGCCGAAGCGCGCGAACTGCCGAAGGGCGCGAACTGCCGAAGGGCGCGAACTGCCGAAGGGCGTTAAGTGCCAGGGCGCCAACCGAGCAGAGACGAACGATAAACCACGCTAAACGACGAGCGGTTATTCCGTTGGGTAGGTTGGCACTTCTTGGCAGTTCGCGCCTTACGGCAGTTCGCGCCGTATGGC
>CBIHMX010000138.1:0-6751 GCA_966211115.1 uncultured Gemmatimonadaceae bacterium
TCCACATGCTGTCCGTTTCGGGCCTTCACGTTGCCGTTCTTGCGGAAGGTGTCGTGCTGGTGCTCATGATGACTGGTCTGTCGACGAGGCGCGCCGAACTCGTTGCGACCGTCACGATCGCGGTTTTTGTCCTGCTCGTCGGCGCGCCTGCGCCGGCCGTGCGATCGGCGGCGATGTACGCGGCGGTCATTGCTTCACGACGCTTCCAGCGACCGACATCACCGTGGGCGTTGCTCGCGATCGGCGCGGCGCTGCCACTCGTCCAACCACGCGTCGTCAGCGAGATCGGTTATCACCTGAGTGTCGCCGGCATGGCTGGTCTCATCGCCAGCGGCCGCCTGACGAGACGACTGCCGTTCGACCGGATTCCGCCCTGGGGCCGGCGCGTCTCGCGGGAAATCCTGGCGACGGTGGTGGCGAGCGCGGTGACCGCACCGATCGTCGCGTGGCATTTCGGACGGGTGAGCCTGGCAGCGCCGCTCACCAACCTGGCTGCCGCTCCGCTGTTCGGACTGGCGCAACCGGTGTTGTTCCTCTCCCTCGTGCTGGCCCCGGTGCGCGCGGTCGCCTCACTGCTGGCCGACGGCACGCAGGTGCTGCTGGCCGGCATCGAGATCGTCGGTCGCGTCGGCGCGTCGATTCCCGCTTCAGCGATCGACGTTCAGCCGAGCGTCGTCACCGCTGTGATGTCGGCGCTGGCGGCCGGATCGTTCAAGGCCGCATGCGTGTCGCGGTACTGGGCGCGACCTGCGATGATCGTCGCCTCTGCCCTCGGCGTCGCGATGTGGTGGCCCGCGCTACGGTTGGGACGGGCGCGCCTGGAAGTGCACATGATCGATGTCGGTCAGGGTGACGCCATCGCGCTGCGAACACCCAGGATGCGATGGATCCTGATCGACGCGGGCGACATGTGGCGCCAGACCGACGTCGGCGAGCGCGTGGTGGTGCCTTATCTGCGGCGGCGCGGTGGCGACATAGCGGCCTTCATCCTTTCGCATCCGCACGCGGACCACATTGGCGGCGCGGCGTCGGTGTTGCGAAAGATGCCCGTCGGATTTGTCTGGGACGGTGCTTTCGCGCAAGGCAGCAATGTGTACGAAGGGGTGCTCGACGCGGCTCGGGATCGCGCCGTGTCGTGGCGACCGGCTCGGCCGGATCGGACCGTGGAAATCGACGGGGTCCGGTTGACGGTCCTCGCACCGGACTCGATGGACATCGCGCAGGCCGCGGATGCCAACGCCGCTTCCGTCGTCGTCATGGCCGAGTACCGTGGCGTGCGCGTGCTCCTCACCGGCGACGCCGAACGCGATGTGGAGTCGCGACTCGTCAGGCGCCTCGGCAACGACCTGCGTGCCGATGTGCTGAAGGTGGGCCACCACGGCAGCGCGACCAGCAGCACGCCCGCGCTACTGGATGCCGTGAAGCCGGCGATCGCCCTGATCAGCGTGGGCGCCGGCAATCGTTACCGGCATCCGAGCGCCGGCGTGCTGGAGGCGCTCCAGGCGCGTGGCGCACGCGTACTGCGCACCGACGACGACGGGACGATCGTCGTCAGCATCGACGGGAGTGAAACGCTCCATATCACTGCGGGTGATACACGGTGGACTCTATCCCGCAAGCCATCCGGATGACCCTTGCACGGGTTTTGCAATCACGGTCAGTTTCATTCGACGAATCCCGCCACCCAAGCCGGAACCGCCCGTGGTCAAGCACACCGCGACGTCAGTCGTCACGATCGAGCGCTACATCATCGAGCAGGAAAAGCTCTACCCGGAAGCCACGGGGGAGCTGTCCGGCATCCTGTACGATATCGGGCTGGCCGCCAAGATGATCTCGAGCCGCGTGCGACGCGCGGGCCTCGTGGACATCCTCGGGGCGATGGAAACGGAAAACGTGCAGGGCGAGATTCAGCAGAAGCTGGACGTCGTCGCCAACGAGATCATCATCAAGGCGATGGATCACACCGGACGCCTGGCGGCGATGGCGTCCGAAGAAGAGCCGGACGTGATCCCGATCCCGGACCAATTCAGGAGCGGAAAGTACGTGCTCCTGTTCGACCCGCTCGACGGCTCGTCGAACATCGACGTGAACGTGCCGGTCGGGACCATCTTCTCCGTGCTGAAGAAGATTACGCGCGGCACACAGGGTGTCCTCGAGGACATGCTCCAGCCCGGCCGGCGCCAGGTTGCGGCCGGTTACGTCATTTACGGCTCGAGCACGATGATGGTGTATACCACCGGCCAGGGCGTCCACGGGTTCACGCTCGATCCGTCGATCGGCGAGTTCCTGCTCTCGCACCCGAACATCCAGATCCCGGCGCGGGGGCGGTACCTCTCGGTCAACAACGCGTACGAGCAGTCGTGGGACTCCAGGGTGACGGCGCTCATGCGGCGGTACCGCGGACTGGATGGTGAGCAGAAGCCGATGAACGAGCGGTACGTCGGCTCCCTCGTCGCCGACTTCCACCGCAACCTGCTTGGTGGTGGTCTCTTTGCCTACCCGGCCAACATCCAGAATCCACGCGGCAAGTTGCGGCTGTTGTACGAGGCGAATCCTCTCGCCTTCGTGGTCGAAGCGGCAGGGGGCGCGGCCACTGACGGAAAGGCGGACATCCTCAACGTGATGCCTGACGAGCTGCACCAGCGCACTCCGCTCTACATCGGCAGCAGGGAAGACGTGCAGACGGCACGGGACCTCCTGAAGTCGGACGAGGCAGGGTGGCCGGGTGAAGAGAGGCGGAAGAGCCAGGCCTGATCAACCGAGTCTGACGCCATTGAGTGATGCGCTACCTTTCGGCTCATGAGTTCGAGCGAACGGCGCACCCCCTCCGGTCTTCCCGTCGACGCTGTCTACCGGCCGGCTGACTCGCCGGCGCCCTATGACGAGGCGTTAGGCGACCCCGGCCGCTTCCCGTACACGCGGGGCGTACAGGCCAGCATGTACCGCGGCCGGTTGTGGACGATGCGGCAGTACGCGGGCTTCGGGACGGCGGCCGAAACCAATACCCGGTTTCTCCAGTTGCTCGAGGCAGGCCAGACGGGGCTGTCGGTGGCGTTCGACCTGCCGACCCAGATGGGCATCGATTCCGATTCGCCACGCGCGGTCGGCGAAGTGGGTCGCGTCGGCGTGGCGATCGATACGGTCGACGACATGCACACGCTGCTCAAGGACATTCCGCTCGACTCGGTCTCCACGTCGATGACGATCAACGCGACCGCCGCCACGTTGCTGGCGATGTACATCGTCGTCGCCGAGGAGCGCGGGTTCGCGAGAGGGAAGCTGTCGGGGACCATCCAGAACGACATCCTCAAGGAATACCTGGCGCGCGGGACGTACATCTATCCGCCGGGACCGAGCCTCAGGCTGATCACGGACACGTTCCGCTTCTGCAACGCGGAAGTTCCGCAGTGGAATCCGATCTCGATTTCGGGCTACCACATTCGCGAGGCCGGCGCCACCGCTGTCCAGGAACTCGCGTTCACGCTTGCCAATACGATCGAGTACGTGCGGGCCGCGATCGCGGCCGGGCTCAAGGTCGACGAATTTGCACCCAGGCTTTCGTTCTTCTTTGCCGCGCACACCGACCTGTTCGAGGAAGCGGCCAAGTTTCGCGCGGCGCGGCGAATGTACGCGCGGCTGATGCGCGAGCAGTTCAGCGCGTCCGACGCGAGCTGCCGGCTTCGATTTCACACGCAGACGGGCGGCGTCACGCTGACCGCGCAGTCGCCCCTGAACAACGTGGTGCGCGTCGCGATCCAGTCGCTCGCGGCGACACTCGGCGGTACGCAATCGCTCCACACGAACGGCTACGACGAAGCGCTCTCGCTGCCGACGCGCGAAGCGGCGACGCTGGCGCTGCGGACGCAGCAGATCGTTGCCTACGAATCGGGCATCGCGAACACGGTCGACCCACTCGCGGGCAGCTACTTCGTCGAGTGGCTGACGAATGAACTCGAACGCCAGGCACTCGAGCTCATGGGCAGGATCGAGGAGCTCGGCGGCGCGGCGCAGGCGATCGAAGCGGGATTCCTGCACGATGAGATTGCGCGCAGTGCGTATGGCCATCAGATGCGCGTCGAGTCGGGCGAGGCGACCATCGTTGGCGTGAATCGTTTCAACGACGACGAAGAGCCTCCGGTCATCCCCCGGCCTGACTACGGACAGCTCGAAGCGGGACAGGTGGCGCGGTTGACCGAACGAAAGCGAAGTCGCAATGCTGGCGATGTTGGCGAGAGTCTGGACCGGGTTCGCGAAATTGCGAGCGCCTATCGCGACGACAATTCTGCCGCTGACGGGCGACCGACTCTCATGCCCGCCATCATCGACGCCGTGCGGGCCCGCGCGAGCGTAGGCGAGGTCGCTGACGTTCTGCGGCAGGAGTGGGGCGCGTTCGTTCCGGCCTGAAATGCCAGACTTTCGACGGAACACCGCGTTCCCAGTCTGTATCCCGTTTCGGATGACAAATCGTTAAGTTGGAATGACTTGGAACGCGCGATTCACGCAACTTCCAGCATTCCGTCAGCTTCATCTTCCAAATGCCCACGTACGAGTACCGCTGCCCGAAAGGACACGAGTTCGAGCATTTCTTTCGCACCATCAGCTCGGCCGAGAGCCAGATGGCGTGTCCCGAGTGCGGCGAGACGGCCCAGCGCCAAGTCTCGGGCGGTTCAGGGCTGGTGTTCAAGGGATCGGGATTCTACATCACCGATTACGGGAAGGACGGCAAGAAGGACCAGCGTAAGGCGCCGGACCCGGGCAAGAGCGAGAGCAGTGGCTCCGGCGGTGAGGGCACCTCGAAGCCCAAACCCGACACGTCATCGTCCAAAGGTTCGGGGTCGAGTGACACCTGACGCGATCATTCGCGACGCCCTGATCCGGGCGGCGCGTACGCTTGGCGCTCCGGACCCGATCGAACCCACCGTCGAACGACCGCGTGATCCGGCGTTCGGCGACTGGACGACGAACCTGGCGATGACGCTGGCGCGCCCCCTCCGTCGCAAGCCGCAGGACATCGCCAGGGATCTCATCGCGGGCATGGATGTCCACGCCGCCGGCGTACAGGAGGCGACGATCGCCGGTGCCGGGTTCATCAACTTCCGCCTGGAGACCGGCGCGGCCGCTGGCGGGCTGGCCGCGGTCATCGCGGCGGGCGCCAGGTACGGGACGCATAACGAGGGGAAGGGAGCGGAGTTCAACGTGGAGTTCGTCTCCGCGAACCCCACCGGCCCGCTCCACGTCGGCCACGGTCGTCAGGCCGCACTCGGCGACGCGATCGCGTCCCTGCTCGAGTGGACGGGCTGGAAGGTCGTGCGCGAGTTCTACTACAACGACGGTGGCGTCCAGATCCAGAACCTGGCGCTATCGGTTCGTGCGCGGCTCATGGAGCTGGCTACGGGAACGGTGGACATCCCGGAAGGCGGGTACCACGGCGAATACATTCGCGAGATCGCGGCTGCATACGCAGCGTCGCACCCGGACGACGCCACGGGCGAGAAGCTGGAAGACGTGCGCACCTTCGCCGTGAAGGCGCTGCGCGAGGAGCAGGACCGCGACCTCAAGGCGCTGCGCGTGAAGTTCGACGTCTATTACCTCGAGTCGTCGCTGTATACCGATGGCAAGGTCGAGGAAACCGTGCGGATGTTGCGCGACGCCGGCCACACGTTCGAAGAGGGCGGGGCGATGTGGCTTCGCACCACCGAATACGGCGACGACAAGGACCGCGTGATGCGGAAATCCGACGGCACGTACACGTACTTCGTGCCTGACGTGGCGTACCACATCAGCAAGTGGCAGCGCGGTTATCGTCACGCCATCAACGTCCAGGGCGCCGATCACCACAGCACCGTGGTCCGTGTGCGAGCCGGCTTGCAGGCGCTCGACGCCGGGATTCCGGAAGGGTATCCCGAATACCAGTTGCACCAGATGGTCACCGTCATGCGCAGCGGCGAAGAGGTGAAGATCTCGAAGCGCGCCGGCAGCTACGTCACGGTTCGCGACCTGGTGGACGAGGTCGGCGCGGATGCCGTCCGCTATTTCTTCCTGATGCGCAAGGCGGACACGCCGCTGATCTTCGACGTGGACCTGGCGCGCACGCAGTCGGAAGAGAATCCGGTTTACTACATCCAGATGGCGCACGCGCGCATGAGCGGCATTTTTCGCGTGGGCAACATCCCGCCGGAGTCGATCACCGGTACAGGCGTCGACTTCGCGACACTCGGAGAGGAATCGGAGCGGAACCTCGTCGCGTCACTGCTCGACTTTCCAAGGCTGGTTGCCGGTGCGGCTCAGGCGAGGGAACCGCAGCGGCTTGCGGCCTACCTGCACGAAACGGCGCGACTCGCGCACAACTGGTATCACAAGGTTCGGGTCCTCGAGGCGCCGGATGGCGTTCGCGAGGCGCGACTGGCGCTGGCACGCGCGGCACAGATTGTCCTGCGGAACGGGCTCACCGTGCTCGGAATTTCGGCCCCGGAGAGGATGTGAACGCACACACCCTGACGGATCACCCATGAGTTCAGTCCTGGTTGTCGGCTCCGTGGCGCTCGATTCCGTCGAAACGCCCTTCGGCAAGATCGACGACGCGTTAGGTGGATCGGCCACCTTCTTCTCGGCGTCGGCGTCGCACCTCACGAAGGTCAACCTGGTCGGCGTGGTCGGGAGCGACTACCCGGTGGACAAGCTGGAGCCCCTGCGTGCCCGCGGCGTTGACCTTTCGGGCCTCATGCTCGCTGAGGGGGAGTCGTTCCGCTGG
>CBIHMX010000139.1:0-6730 GCA_966211115.1 uncultured Gemmatimonadaceae bacterium
CGCTGGACGTGACGCCCACCACGCTGTAGCCGTCCGAGACTAAGCCGGTCACTTCGCAGTTCTGCATGATGTCCACCCACATATCGTCGCACTAGCGGGCGAAGCCCCAGGCCACGTGCTCGTTCTGCCCCAGCACGACGGCCGGCACGCGGTCGTCGAGTATGGCGTCTCACTCGACGACGACCTCGCCCGGCGAGACTTCACGATCAACGCGATCGCGTTTTCGCCCTCGTCAGGCGAGCTTCGAGATCCGTTCGGCGGCCAGGATGACCTGCACCGTGGCGTGATCCGCGCGGTGGGTGACCCGCAGGCCCGGATGGTGGAGGACCGCCTGCGGGCGCTCCGGGCGTTCCGCTTCGCCGGACGTTTCGGTTTCGAGATCGATCCGGCGACGTGGGAGGCGGTCGTGAATTCAGCGCCCCATCTCGGCCGACTCTCACGGGAACGCGTCAGGCAGGAACTCGAGAAAACCATGAAACAGGTGCGGTACCCGTCGCGCAGTCTCCGGCTGTGGCAGATGTCGGGCGCCTTCGCTTCGCTGGTTCCCGAGTTGAAGAATGCCGGTCCTGCGTCGCTCGCGGCGGCGGACCACATCGGGCTGCCTGACGCGACGGCTCGTCCCGAGCTCGCCCAATCGCGCGCACGGAACCGGCTGACGACGCTGTTCCTCGAGCTGCCGGCCGAATCGGCGCGCCGGACGATGGAAGGATTGCGGGCATCGAATCGCGACAGCGAAATCATGACTCACCATGTCCGGAAGTGGCACGCGCTGGGCGTGGCGATGCGACAGGCTGACGCCAGCACGGACGATGCGACCCTCCGCCGCTGGGCGTCGGCGATTGGCCGCACGCAGTTCACCGATTTCATGCGCGTCGCGACGGCGCGGTGGCTCGCCGAGGGCGCCGCGTTCAGTGCCGGGATGGTGCGCATGTATCGGCGCGGGACACAGATCGCCTTCCACGATCCGCTGGCGGTGGCCGACCTGGCCGTGGATGGCGGCGACCTGATGGAGCTGGGCATCCCAGCTGGTCCTGAGGTCGGGCAAACACTGCGGCGATTGCTCGACGCGGTCGTCGAGGATCCCTCCCGGAACCGGCGCGACCTGTTGCTCGAAATGGCCCGGAGTCCGCGGTGAGTCCATTTACCTACGCCCTGCTGTCGGCGTTGGCCAACGTGGCTGGTGCGCTGGCGGTTGCCGGCCGGGCTCGGCGCGGCATGCAATTCATGGATGCGCTGATCGCGGTCGCGGCGGGGTTCATGATATCCGTTGCACTGACCCAGCTCGTACCGGAAGCTCTTGCGCTCGGGGACGCTTCGGCACCCGTGGTGATGCTGGCAGGGTATCTCGCGGTGCACTTCACGCAGCATACCTTGACCACGCATTTCCATTTCGGTGAAGAAACACATAAGGTCACGACGGCAATCAGCGTTTCCGCGCTGGCCGGCCTGTTGATGCACACGTTCGTGGATGGCGTCGCCATTGCGGCCGGGTTCAGCGTCGGCCGCGAACTCGGGCTGCTCGTTTTCCTCGCCGTCGTGTTGCACAAGCTGCCGGAGGGCCTGGCGATCGCCAGCCTGTTCCTGGCGGCCGGGCAACCGCCACGAACCGCTGTGGCGGCAGCCGGCGCGTTAGGCCTGACGACGCTGCTCGGCGTGGCCGCCACGAGCCTGGTGACCCCGCTGGCGAAGCACGGGCTTCCACTCGCCGCCGGCGTGACGTTGTACGTCGCGGCGTCGAACCTCGTCCCCGAATTCCAGTCGAAGCGTGGATGGTCGCTCGCGTTGTACTTCTTCGGCGGATGCGGCCTGTTCACGCTCGCCTGGAAGTTGTTAAGCTGATCATGCCGTCGCGCCGCGATCGAGGGGCATCATCGGGCTCGCTGTTCAGCGCCGCGGCATCGGCGGCGCCACTGGCGGCGCGCATGCGGCCGCGCACGCTGGACGAGTTCGTCGGTCAGGCAAAGATCCTCGGGCCGGGCAAGCCGTTGCGCGAGACGATCGAGCGCGGCACGGTCGGGTCGCTGATCCTCTGGGGACCGCCGGGGAGCGGCAAGACGACGCTCGGGCACCTCGTCGCCCATTTCACCGACCGTGAGTTCGTGCCGTTTTCCGCCGTCACCGAAGGCGTGCCGCGGGTCCGCGAAATCATCGCCGAAGCGGCAAGCCGGCTCGAGATGGGACGCGGCACGATCCTGTTCGCGGACGAGATTCACCGGTTCAATCGCGCGCAGCAGGACGCGTTTCTGCCCGCGGTCGAATCCGGCGTAGTGACGCTGATCGGCGCCACCACCGAGAATCCGTCGTTCGAGTTGAACGGAGCCCTGTTGTCACGGGCGCGCGTGGTGGTGCTCGAGCCGCTCAGTCCGGTTGACATCGCCGTGGTCCTCCGGCGCGCACGGACCGACACCGAGCGAGGACTCGGCGAATGGGCACTGTCGGCGCCTGACGACGCACTGCAGTGGTTGGCCGTGGAGTCGGATGGCGATGCGCGGCGGGCGCTGAACATTCTCGAGGCGGCGGCGGAGCATGCCGGAAAGGGCGCCACGCTGACGAAGGAATTGCTGCGCGACGCGCTCCTGCGGCGCGTTGCGCGCTACGACAAATCGGGAGAGGAGCACTACAACCTCATTTCAGCGTACCACAAGGCACTGCGTGGAAGCGATCCGCAGGGCGCCCTGTACTGGCTGGCGCGGATGATCGACGGTGGAGAGGATCCGCTCTATATCGCGCGACGGACCATTCGCTTCGCCTCGGAAGACGTTGGCCTCGCCGATCCGCAGGCACTGCGCGTCGCGCTGGCGGCGCGTGACGCGTATCACACGCTGGGATCTCCCGAAGGGGAGCTCGCGCTGGCCGAAGCGGCCGTGTACCTGGCGACCGCCCCGAAGAGCAATCGCGTGTACGTCGCGTGGGGTGCGGCGCTCGACGCCGCGCGCGAGTACCCGGCCGAGGGGGTTCCCCTTCACATCAGGAACGCGCCGACGTCGCTGATGAAGGAACTCGGCTACGGGAAGGACTACCGGTATGCGCATGATGTTCCCGAGGCGTACATGCCCCAGCGCTACCTGCCGGATGCCCTCGAGGGATCGACGTTTTACGAACCGGGTACGTTCGGATTCGAGAAGGACATCGCCAAACGCATGGCCTGGTGGCGCGACCTGCGAGAACGTTCTCGCGAGACGACCGCCAGCGAAAAGGATCGGCCCGGTCAGGAGGACGTCGGATGAAGCGCATCGCGCTCACACTCGTTATGTTTGCGGCGGTGGCCTGTGCATCCATCGTCCAGGGCATTTTCCGCGAACCCGTCGTCACTTACCGCGACGCCGTCATCACGGGACTCGGCCTGTCGGGCGGAAACCTGGAGGTGATGCTGAGCGTGTACAATCCCAACAGCTTTCGGCTCGACGGCACAGGCATCACATACCGCATTGCCCTCGACTCGTTACCGTTCGGGAGTGGAGCCCTGAGCGACCGGTTCACGGTGCAGGAAGGGGATTCCACCCTGGTGCGATTGCCGCTGTCGTTCACGTACGCTGGTGTAGGACAGGCAGGGCGTCAACTGATCCAGACGGGCAGTGTCCAGTACACGGTGACTGGCGAGATCACGGTCGGCACGCCGTTAGGCAGCTTCACGCGTCCGTATTCGGGAAAAGGCAGGCTGAGGATTGACGATTGACGATTGACGATTGACGATTGACGATTGACGATTGACGATTGACGATCGACGACAAGCTTCAAATACCTGACCGGGGCGTTCAGTACGCGGTACCATACTGGTACCAGTTCAAATAACCAATAACCAACAACAGTTCTCCCGCGTTGCCCAAAGACGTCATAGATCTTTCGCCCCCGGTCGAGCGCGCGCTCCTGGTCGGCGCACCGCTGAAGCGGTCAAATGCACGACATCACCTGGATGAGCACCTGCTCGAACTCGAGCGGCTCGCCGATACCGCGGGTGCCCGGGTCATCGGGTCGCTGACGCAACAGCTCGACCGCCCGAACTCCGCCACGTATCTCGGAAAGGGAAAGATCGAAGAATTGCGCGAACGCATCGTGGCCGAGGATGTCTCGCTGCTCCTGTTCGACGACGAGCTTTCGCCGTCGCAAGGCAAGAACATCGAGGACGCGACCGGCACGCGCGTGATGGATCGCGCGGAACTGATCCTGGACATCTTTGCGACTCGCGCCCGCAGCCGCGAGGCCCGGTTGCAGGTCGAGCTGGCGCAGCTCGAGTACATGTGGCCCCGCCTGACGCGGATGTGGACCCACCTCGAGAAGACGCGGGGCGGTATCGGCATCGGTGCGCGCGGACCCGGTGAGACCCAGCTCGAGACCGACCGCCGGCTCATCGGGCATCGCATTCGCGTCCTGAAGGAGCGGCTCGAGGAGGTCAAGCGTTCACGTGAGGTGCAACGGCATGCCCGCCGGGAGACGTTCCGGGTCGCGCTCGTGGGCTACACCAATGCCGGGAAGTCATCGATTCTCCGCGGACTGAGTCGCGATGGCGACGTGTTCGTCGAAGACCGGCTTTTCGCCACGCTCGATACGTTGTCGCGCGAAGTGGATCTCGGCGAAAACCAGCGCGCAGTCATGACCGACACCGTTGGTTTCATCCGCAAGCTGCCCCACCATCTCGTCGCGTCGTTTCGCGCGACGCTCGATGAGGTGAACGAGGCCGACCTCCTGCTCCATGTCGTCGACGCATCGCATCCCACGTGGGAGGAACAGCGCGTCGTCGTGGAGGAAGTCCTCGCGGAACTCGGCGTCCAGTCGCGCAACATCCGCTACGTCTTCAACAAGATCGATTTGTTGTCGCCACCCGATCTCGAAGGGTTGAGGACGCGCATCGATTCGCTGCTGCCGGGGAGTGTCTTCGTTTCGACGATGTCCGACGGTGGCCTCGACCCGTTGCGCGCCATGCTTCGTGACGAGGTGCGACAACACCGGCCCGTCGCCGAATTGCGCATTCCCGTCAGCGATGGACGGCTGCTGGCCGAGGTGCACCGGAGCGGCGAAGTACTCGAGCAGCACCACGAGGGCGAGGAGATGGTGCTGCGCGCGCGGGTCGATGCCACGACGCTCGGACGGTTGCGCCGCGCGGGGGCGGAGGTGCGGGCCGGGTAAGGCAGCCTTCCCCGGGGCTCGTTAAGTTGCACGCCATGAAGAAAGCGCTCATTACCGGCATCACCGGCCAGGATGGGTCGTATCTCGCCGAGTTCCTGCTGGCCCGGGGATATCAGGTACATGGTCTTGTCCGGCGCTCCAGCGCATTCGGGACCGGCCGGATCGAGCACATCTACCTCGACGAGCACCTGCCGACGGATGGGCTGCAGCTGCATTACGGAGACCTGAACGACGCTTCGTCGCTGCAGCGGGTGCTGGCGCGTGTCGCGCCTGACGAGATCTACAACCTCGGCGCACAAAGCCACGTGCGCATCAGCTTCGACATCCCGGAATACACGGTGGAAGTCGCCGGCGTGGGTACGCTGCGATTGCTCGAGGCCATTCGCAACCTGGGCATGACGCCGCGGTTCTACCAGGCATCGTCGAGCGAGATGTTCGGGAAAGTGGCCGAAGTGCCGCAGACCGAGCGAACGCCATTCCATCCGCGGTCCCCGTATGCGTGCGCCAAGGTATTCGCGCACCAGATCACCGTGAATTACCGCGAGAGCTACGGGCTGCATGCGTCCTGCGGCATCCTGTTCAACCACGAGAGCCCGCGGCGCGGCGAGAACTTCGTCACCCGCAAGATCACGCGCAGCCTGGCGCGGATCAAACTCGGGCTGCAACCGAAGTTGTTCCTCGGCAACCTCGATGCGAGGCGCGACTGGGGTCACGCGGCCGATTACGTCGAGGCAATGTGGCTCATGCTGCAGCAGGAGGCGCCTGACGATTACGTGATCGCCACCGGCGAGACGCACTCGGTACGCGAATTTCTCGACGAAGTGGCGGCGGTCCTCGACATGGACTGGACGCAGTTCGTTGGTGTCGATCCGCGGTACTACAGGCCGGCGGAAGTCGACATCCTGCTCGGTGATGCCAGCAAGGCGAAGCGGGTACTCGGCTGGACGCCGAAGTCCACTTTCAAGGAGCTCGTCCGCCTGATGGCCGAAGCGGACCTCGAACTCGCGGAACGCGAAGCGTCGGAACGCTCCGCCACCTGAAGCAAAAGCGGATGACGGCCACTGCCGCCATCCGCCATCCGCCGTCTTCGGGAATGGTCGCGCAGGGACTCGAACCCCGGACCTCTGGTATGTGAGACCAGCGCTCTAACCAGCTGAGCTACGCGACCGTTTTTGACAGGGCAGGAAGCTTAATCAGCGCAGAGCGCAAAGCGCAGGGGGTCAGGACGGGTTGCGGAACACGAAATACACCGCTCCCACAAGGCACAAACCCGCCCAGAGAAAGTCCACCTTCAGCGGTTGCCGCATGTAGAGCACCGCAAACGGCGCGAACACCGCCAGCGTGATGACTTCCTGGAGCACCTTGAGCTGACTGATCGACAGCGCTTCGTATCCGATTCGATTGGCCGGCACCTGGAGCATGTACTCGAACAGCGCGATACCCCAACTCACCGCGATGGCAGCGATGAGTGGCTTGGCGCGCATGTTCTTCAGGTGCGCGTACCAGGCGAATGTCATGAAAACGTTTGAGGCGGCGAGGAGAAGTGTCGCGCGCAGGGCGGGCGACAGCTGGGCAAGGGGGAACATGTAAGGGGTTGGGGAAGTGG
>CBIHMX010000140.1:0-6690 GCA_966211115.1 uncultured Gemmatimonadaceae bacterium
GGTGACTACATCAACCCGATGGGTGATTACATCAATCCCCTGGGCCGGGATACGGTCAGGACGAGCGAGTAAGTGCCAGCATTCCCGCCGCGTCGCCCACTTCGAACTCCGCCAGGTGGGCGACGACTTCACGGGAAGGATTCGTCAGAGTGACTGAAGCTGCAACCGGTGGTAAAGCTTTCGCCACCACGCTGGGTTCTGTCTTGTGAACGAGTTCGAAAAATCCGCGCGCTTTAGCAAGCTTGCGCGCGCGGACAAGGAAGTCTTCGTGTTCCGGGACGTTACCTACCGTCGCATACGCCATTGCCAACTGGTACAGCGCCTGCGCGTTCTCGTAAGGCAGACCCGACGTACTGGTACGCGTGGTGACTTCGTGTCGAACACGCGCGAGAACGTTGTGATCTCCCGCCTGCGCGGCGGCCATGGCGGCGCCGCCCAGGGCGCTGAGAGCGATCCGCCCCGAAACGGCGCGAGACAGCACCGCTGCGTAGGCCCGCAGCGCAGCCGCAGGATATCCGGAGTCAAGGCAAAGTTGGGCCAGGTTTCCGAGCGCTTCTGATTCACGACCGGAATCGCCGTCGGACAATTTCAGTGTCGACCAGCCATGCTGTAGCGCACGATCGAAGTTCTTGCTGATCGCGTGACAAATGGTGAGGCCCTGATGCGCAAGACGCATGAGCTCCCGGTCTTCGACCGTTTCGCCCAGTTCCAGCCCACGCTCGAAAAAGACTCGCGACCTGGGATAGTTCCCGCGCACGCGATCGACCACGCCACGACCGATGAAAGCGCGGGCGAGAACCGTAAGGTCCTTCGCCTTCTCTCCCAGCCGTTCGGCGGCGCTGTATATCTCTTCGGCGGCATCGAGATCTCCCAGCAAGCGCGCGATCATCCCTTGATCCGCCGCGAGCAGGCCGTGTTCACGGTCGCAGGCTTCCCCGGCAACTTTTCGCGTCATCGTCACCAGCGTGTAGGCCATCGACAACGCACCGGCGTATGCCATCCGTGTAGCCATCCCGCGGACACCGCGCGCCAGCGCGTCAGCACCGTCCCGCGACCGCAGGTTGGAAAAGCCGTCTACCACCAGCAGGAGATCCGCGATTTCCACCTTCGGAATGTCCGTACCGTCAGTTGCAGGCTGGGCAAACTCCCGAAGTGCCGCCGCACACTGCGCCCCAAGCGTCGGCAGGTCCTGTGGCGTCGCCCGGCAGATGCGCGAAATACAATGCGCGCTGAGCAGCCAGACCGTATCAGCACCGCCAAAGTCTTCCCGCGTCTTGTCCCGCGCGAGGTCGGATCGGTAGGCGTCCAGCGGCGCTTCAGGAACCAGCATTATTTGAAAACCCTTCGAAAGAGTGGACTGATGGCCCGTCTGTGACAGACAAGACTCCTGCATGACCAACTGGCAATCCGCCCGCAACCCGCAAGCCACAGCGAGTGCTTTTTCGACCTACTGACACTAAGAAACCGGGCTCGCAAAACAAGGGCCGTTACTGGCAATGCAACAGGAAGGTGCTACGGCTGCCGAAAGTCGCTAGCGACTCACCGCAAGTTGGTGCACCACTTCCTTGAATGCGGCAAAGCCCGGTTCATCGGCGACCAGTTGGTCCAGGCGCGCAGGACCGATTCTGGTAATTAATGAGGAAGTTCTAGTCACGCGATCCACCTCCAGTGGGTGGCTGCCAAACCAGGATTCCAGTTCGCTGGGACGGGACGAACGAAGCGCCGACATCCGTTCGAACATCGCCGGAATACCGCGCGGATCAATCCCCGCCGCCAGCAGGTAACCGACTGCCGCCGAATCTGCCTGCGCTTCGTCATCGCGGCTGTACCTGGCAAAGAGGGCCTGACCGCCGACATCGATCGCGATCTGCGCTGCCGTGGAACTGCAAATCTGTACGACGGCGCATACCACCGTGACGATCACGCCCGTTTTCGTCCTCGACCGCATCTGGTCCACGCTGTGGCGCAGGGTAACGTGCGCGATCTCGTGACCCAGAACGCCGGCGAACTCCGAGTAGGACGCGGCGAGTTGAATCAGGCCGCCGTGAACGAACACATGCCCACCGGGCACGGCGAATGCGTTCACGGTCGTATCGTCGACCAGGTAGAAATGCCAATCCCGCGAATCGCGGTCAGCGACCGTCGTAAGTCGCCGACCGACCTGGTCGAGCCACGCCTGGGCCGTTGAATCCTCGAGCACGCGAATCTGCGACCGGATCGATTCCGCGTACTGGTCGCCCAGTTCATCCTCCTGCGCCAGCGATACGTCGCAGCCGGTGGCCACGAGAGACAGGAACAGCAAGGCGCCGACCCCTGAACGCACGCAGGACGCGCTGGTCGTCATGCGTTGTAGATAACGCCGCCGCTGGCGCGGTATTGCTCCAACGTCGCCCGTGCCTCATCACGCAACACACCGTGGACGACTTCGATGCCACGCCGCTCGAGGTAGTGCCACGACTCCGGAAAGACCGGGCCTTCGTCGAACCGGAGGGCGACCGCATCCTGCCGGGTGGCTCCGCACACGATGCGCCGTACGCCGGCCCAGAGGGCCGCGCCGAGGCACATCGCGCAGGGATCGCAGGACGAGTACAGCGTATGAGCCGGGAGCCCCGGTGCCGCCAGCGAATAGGCGCCAATCACGGCCTGAGCGCGCATGAACGCGACCATCTCCGCATGCAGCACCGAATTGTTCAGTCTCACGACCGAGTTGACGCCAAGGGACACCAGCCGGCCGCTTTCGGTTTCGAAAACAGCGGCGCCGAACGGTCCGCCTGAACCGTGGGCGACATTGGCGCCAGCCAGTTCGATCGCGACGCGCATCCGGTCTTCGTCGGTCGCATAACGACGGGGATCGGTTTCGCGCGCCGCCGCCCAGGCGGGTATTTCGATCCTGAGCGCACGGGGATCAGTCATGCGTGCGGGGCCGGGGTGCCCGGCTCGATCGCCGTCATGGTTGAGAGCCTAGTCGAGCGCCGCCCGGCATGGTAGAGTCGCTATCGCGTTGCGCGTCCCTTGTCGCAGTGATGACGCGAACCAATCTTCCTCGCGGCACTTCATGACGAGGGCGGGCATGCGTATAGCGCGGCTGGGCGTTGTTGGCGCGGGTGCGATGGGAACCGGGATCGCGGCACTGGCTGCCTCGGCCGGCTTTCCCGTCGTCCTCCTCGACGTTCCGGACTCGCCGGATCGCGATGGACGCGCCCGCTCTGCGATCGACAAGGCGCTCAAGTCGCGCACCCCGCCGTTCCTCGACCCGGCGTCCGCGGCCCGAGTTGAAATCGGCAATATCGAGGATGATCTCGAGCGGCTCAGTCAATGCAACTGGATCATCGAGGCGATCGTCGAGCGGACGGAACCGAAGCGAGAATTGTTTGCGCGCATCGAGCCGATCCTCCGGCCAAACGCGGTCGTTACGTCCAACACGTCCGGCATTCCCATCCACACCCTGGCCGAGGGCCGCAGCGAGCGGTTCCGCCAGCATTTTCTCGGTACGCACTTCTTCAATCCGGTCCGGCACCTCCACCTGCTCGAGTTGATACCAACGGGTGCTACGCTGCCCACTGTGGTCGCGCGGATCCGGGATTGCGCCGAACGCAACCTGGGTAAGGGAGTCATCCTGGCCCGGGACGTCCCGGGATTCATCGCCAACCGGCTCGGCCTCCACGGATTGTTCAGGACCATCCGGTTGATGGAGGAATTCGGCCTGACGATCGATGAAGTCGACGCGCTGACTGGCCCGTTCCTCGGGCGCCCGAAATCAGCAACGTTCCGCACTGCGGACATCTCCGGGCTCGATGTCCTTCTCGACGTCTCAGCGGGATTGTCGGCGACCACCGGCGAAGACTTTTCCCTTCCGGGCTGGATCCACGACCTCGTGAAGCAGGGCAAGCTTGGCGCAAAAACGGGTGCCGGCTTCTATCGCAAGGAAGGGTCGCAGATCCTGACGCTGGACTGGCGGACGGGCGAGTACAAGCCGCAGCAGAGTCCTGAATTCGGCGAGCTGGCTGCGCTGCGAAAGGAACCACTGGAACGCCGGCTGCAAGGTGTCACGAGCGCGGGCGGCACGTATGCCGAGTTTCTTCGCGCACTGCTGCTCGACACGGCCGCGTACACACTGACGAAAACCCCGGAAATCGCGTACGACATTTCTTCCGTCGATCGCGCCCTCGAGTGGGGATTTGCGTGGGAGATGGGACCGTTCTCGGTGTACGACGCGATCGGTGTCGACTGGTTGCGGTCGGCGTTCGCCAAGCGCGGCATGGGCGAACCGGGCCTGCTCAAGGTCGTTCGGGAAAGCTTCTATCGCCAACTCGGCAGCGGACCTCGCCAGTTGTCACCCGCTGGCGAATATGCGCCCATCGAGGCGATTCCGCACTCGCTGGATCTCGACCTCGTCGAGTTGCGGCTCGGACAGCTGGCGTCGAACAAGGAAGCCACGCTGCTCGACGTGGGTGACGGCGTGGCGCTGCTCAAGCTGCACGGCAAGATGAACACGCTGGGCATGGCCGCGCTCGACATGATCGAGCAGTCACTCGACCTGGTGAACCGGTCCGGGTTCGTGGGGCTGGTGTTAGGCAGCGCGAACGCGACAACGTTTTCCGCGGGCGCCAACCTGGTCGAAGTGCTGGCCGAAGTCGATGCCGGTCACTGGGACGCGCTCGATACCGCGGTGCGCCGGTTCCAGGGCCTGACGTCGCAGTTGAAGAGCGTCTCGTTCCCCGTCGTGGTCGCGGCGAATGGCATCACGCTGGGTGGCGGCGCCGAGTTCGCGCTGCACGCGGCACGCATCCAGGCCGGCGCCGAGCTGTACATGGGGCTCGTGGAAGTTGGTGTCGGCCTGCTGCCCGCCGGCGGCGGATGCAAACAACTCCTCTTCCGGTTCACCAACGAACTGGAGCCGTACGAGGAGGCCGACCCGTTCGAGGCGGTCAAGCGTGCCTTCAAGCTGATCTCGATGGGCACCATGAGTGCCAGTGCACTCGACGCGCGCCGGATCGGGCTGTTGCGCGCCGGCGACCGGATTTCCATGAATCGTGACCGGGTGTTGAACGATGCCAAGGCGCGGGTCATCGAACTGGCCCCGGACTATACGCCTCCCGTCCCGCGCACCATCAGGGCGTTAGGCAGCGAGGCCCTCGGCAACCTCTCGTACGGGATCTGGGCGATGCGTGAAGGCAACCACATTACCGACCACGAAGTCACGATCGGCAACAAGATCGCCTGGGTGTTGAGCGGCGGTGACGGTCCGCCGCGCATCGTCAGCGAGCAGGATATCCTCGACCTCGAGCGAGAAGCATTCCTTTCCCTGCTCGGTACGAAGCAAACGCGCGAACGGATCGTGCACATGCTGGAGCACGGCAAACCCCTGCGGAACTGAAGATGCCAGAAGCGGTGATTGTCAGCGCCGTGCGGACGGCGGTGGGCCGGGGAAAGGCCGACGGGTCGCTGGCCAACGTGCATCCGATCGACCTCTCGGCGCTCGTCATACAGGAAGCCGTGAAGCGCGCAAACGTCGATCCGCGTGACATCGACGACGTACTCTGGGGATGCGCGATGCCCGAAGGCTCGCAGGGCCTCAACATCGCGCGTCTCGCCGTCCTGCGGGCACGTCTGCCGGTGGAAGTCCCCGCCGCGACGGTGAACCGGTTCTGTTCATCGGGCCTGCAGTCGATCGCGAGCGCGGCACAGGCGATCATGTCGGGCATGGGCGACGTCATGATCGCCGGTGGCGTGGAGATGATGAGCCAGGTGCCGATGTCTGGCTGGCACACGCGGCTGCACCCGGCCATGACCGAAGCGATGATTTCAATGGGGCTGACCGCCGAGCGTGTCGCGGATCGGTGGAAGGTGTCGCGCCAGGAGCAGGACGCGTATGCGCTCGACAGTCATCGCAAGGCAGCGGCGGCACAGGCCGAGGGACGTTTCGACGAGCAGATCGTTCCGGTCCCCGTGCAGCGTGTGACGTGGACCGGATCGCAGAAGAGCGCCACTGAGGGGCTGTTTGCGGTCGATGAACTCGTACGAACGGACACGAACCTGGAGCGGCTGGCGAAACTCAGGCCCGCATTCAAGGCTGGCGGCAGCGTCACGGCCGGCAATGCCAGTCCCTACTCCGACGGCGCGGCCGCGGTTGTGGTGGTGAGCGCCGACTACGCACGAGCGCACGAGCTCGAAGTCCTGGCGCGATTCCGGTCGTTTGCGGTGGCCGGCGTCGAGCCGGACATCATGGGAGTCGGCCCGATTCAGGCGGTACCCAAGGCGCTCAAGCGCGCCGGTATCTCGCTGTCGGACATTGCGCTCATCGAATTCAACGAGGCGTTTGCGTCGCAGGCACTGGCCGTGAAGCGCGAACTCGCTTTCCCCGACGACCGGCTGAACGTGAACGGCGGCGCGATCGCGTTAGGCCATCCGCTGGGCGCCACCGGGGCCAAGCTGGTGACGCAACTGGTGCACGAACTCGGTCGCCGCGGCGGCGGCCACGGCCTGGTGACGATGTGTATCGGTGGGGGCATGGGTGCGGCCGGAGTCCTCGAAGTGCTGTAGGTCAGCTGCACGAAGAAAGCTCAATAGCACAAAGCACAACGCCTCACGTCCGCACGCCCTCACGCCCTCACGCCCTCACGCCCTCACGCCCTCACGCCCTCACGACTCCCGACCTCCCGACCTCCAGACCTCACGACCTCACGATTC
>CBIHMX010000141.1:0-6638 GCA_966211115.1 uncultured Gemmatimonadaceae bacterium
ACCGCGTCGTCACGGTCGTCGGCATCGCTCGTGATGGAAAGTACCGAACGTTAGGCGAGCAGCCCCGTGGGTTCGTCTACGTCCCGTTCGCACAACGATACCTCGGCACCATGTCGCTGCTCGTCAGGTCCGCGCCGGGCGCCCCATTGACGCAGCCGGTCCGCCGGCTCGTCGCCGGGCTCGATCCGTCCCTGCCCATCCTGTTGTCGGACACCATGGAGGCGCGTGTAGCGATCGGCCTCTTTCCGCAGCGCGTCGCCATCTGGATGTCGGGCGTGCTCGGGGCGGTGGCCCTGCTGCTGGCGCTGATCGGGATCTACGGTGTCACCGCCTTCGGCGTCGCCCAGCGAACGCGGGAAATCGGGATCCGGATCGCGTTAGGCTCGTCACAGCGCAGCGTCCTCACCAGCGTGCTGGGTGAGGGGCTGCGGCTGGGGGGAATCGGGGTGGCCATCGGCCTCATTGGCGCGGTGGCGGCGACGCGCCTGCTCGAGAGCATGTTGTTCGGGATATCGGGCACCGACCCGATTGCGCTCGGCGCCGCCGGGACCGTTTTGCTTGCCGCCGCCCTGGTGGCGAGTTGGGTACCAGCCCGCCGGGCGGCCCGCGTTCACCCGATGGTGGCGCTCAGGCAGGACTAAGTCCGTCAGTCCAGTTTCGCTTCCGGGGCGCGGGCGCTCAGGACGAGCGTTCGCGCCTTCGATTTCCTCTCGACCCGGATGATGCTGATCTGGTCGGGGAACCGGTCGAACATCAGCGCATTCCGGATCCGCAGGTCACCGTCGCCAACCGGGACAGCCGTTCGCGCGCAAAGCCACGTCAGGCCATCCGCGGACCGCATACCACACCACGACAGCGGTACCGGCTTTCCGTCCTTCAACAGGATTACTGACCGTTCAAAGTAGACGCGCGCGACCGCCTCGGCCGAGTTGCCTCGCAGGGCCGTCGTCCTGCCTAGCGAGTCGATTGCCGAGCCGAAGTCGTCGGCAAACAAACGGACCGAGAGCGTCAGGTAGTCGCCCCGTTTTTCACGCGATACCTCGGTGTACGACGTGTGGAGCGGATGGGCGAACGACGCCAGCGCCACGCCGATGGCGAGCACGATGGGCTTCACCACGGCGCGCGCTCCACGGCCCAGACTCCGCCCATGACCGCGACGCCGAGTGACACGGCTGCCACCCGCAACTGGAATGCAGCCGAGGTGCTTCTTTTCATGATGAACGCCATCATGGCACGATCGACCGCCGCCAATACCGCGAAACAGGCAATGAGTACGGCGACCTGGCCAAGTTCGATGCCAATGTTGAAGCCGAAGAGGGGTCCCGCGACGGAACCGGGAAAAATCTCCCGCAGGTAGCCGGCGAATCCTGCGCCGTGAACCAGGCCGAACGTGCCGGCGAGCAGCGTCCGGCGCCTGGCGCTGACTCGCCGCTGGCGGACCCCGCGGGTGACGATGTTCTCGATTCCGGTCGCGACAATCGTCAGCGGAATCAGGAACTCGACGATACCCGGATCGGGCAGCAATCCCGGACGCCACACGGCGAGGGCCAGCGTGAGCGAGTGTCCGATCGTGAACGCAGTGACCACGACGACGGCCTGCCGCCATTCGGTCCAGCGGTAGACTGCCGCCAGGACCAGCAGGAACAGGATATGATCGAGTGCCCCGGCGGCCGTGATGTGGCCGAAGCCTAACGAGGCGAACGACCGGAGCGTGGAGAGATCCATGGCAACCTACGGAATGACCCGGCTGGACAGGTTGCTGACCGTCTGCCGTGCCTCGGCCCGCTGCGACTCGGACAGCGCGCGCTCGCCCTGCAGGGCCACTTCCAGGTGTACCCTGGCCAGCGACGGATCGCCGGCCGCCAGCTCGATCATCCCCGCGCGGAATCGGAGCGCGGGCTCGACGTTCCCCATTGCGGTAGCGCGCCGGGAGATGCGAAGCGCGTCATTCGACTGCCCGGACTTGTGCAGTGCCCACGCCAGCAGATCCAGCGTATGGATGTCGCGCCTGACGAGTGTGTCAGCCGCAACCCGCCGTGCGATGCCGCCTGGGACGGTGTCCTGGTCGAGCAGGGTAAACGCCAACGCACGATTGATCTCACGCTGGCGCTGGCTCGCCGCGTCCAGGGCAACGATATACGCACCGGCCTCTTCCCTCCGGCCAAGGAGTGTGTGGCCCCTGGCCAGCAGCGCGAGCGCATCCGGCGTCGGCACGTCCGCGATCACGGTCTCGGCCGATTCAATCGCCTTACGCCATGAACCGTCGGCGGCTTCGAGATGCGCCTGCGCCAGGATCAGCCGCCAATCGCCCGGTGACTCCCTGAGACCGGAACGAATCGCCGCTGACGCATGTCGCAGGTTCCCGTGGCGCAGCTCGACGTCCGCAAGACGGAGGTCGTACCACGCACGTTGCTCCCCACCAAGGTCCGGGCGCTGGTGGGCCTCATCCCTGGCGGCGGCAAGGATGCGGCGCGCTTCACCCGGCTGGCCCGTAAGCTCGGCCCAGCGCGCGAGCCGGGGGGCGATACCGAGGTCCTCGCGATGCGCCCGCAACGACCCGAGCAACGTAATCGCTTCACGATATTCACCGACTTCCATGAGGACTTCGGCGAGCAGTGCTCGATAGGCAGGCGTTTCCGGGTCGAATCCAACGAGGTCTCGCGCCACCTTCAGCGCCTCGGTGAAGCGATGCTGGGCGACCAGCGCGTTCACGAGCAGGGCGGCGCTGCGGCCGTTCCGGCGGCTGCGCTGGCCGAGCGATCGCCTGGCGAGCGCTTCGGCCTGCGCGAGGGCATCCTCGTTTCCGCGCATCCGGCCCTCTTCGAGCAACAGCGCCGCCAACTGCGCCATGTCGAGCGCGCTCCTGGGATCCTCCTCCAGCCGGCGCTCATGAAATGCGATCGCCTGTCTCCGCTGCACCGAAGACCCTGATTTTCGTTCGGCGTCGAACCGCGCCGCTCCCACAGTGGGGAGGAACCAGGCCGCGGCGCTGCCACCAATGAGGATCAGCGCGGCCAGCAGACGATAGATCAGTCGCATCGTGAAGGAGTATAACCAGTTTCCGGGCGCCAGGTCGTTAGGCCCGACGTCCGGGAGGATGGTTACTGGGTTGGCGCGGCGAGATAGGGGAACGTCGGGGAGAAGGGCTTGTCGTTGGCGTTCACGTTGTCAGACGCGAGACCGGGGCTGGTGTTACTGTCGTCGAGCAGGTTACCGAACACGGCGGCCAGGCCTGCGTCGACCACGTCATCGCTCAGGTTCCGTCCTCCCCAGCCATTGGCGAGGGCCCAGCCAAGCCAACCCGACGTGGATGCATCTCGATTGGGAAATACCAGGAGCATATCCGGGACCAGGACCGACGATACGGTGGTCTGGACCGCGTTGTTGCGTCCGGCAACGTCGCGTATGAAGCGCTCGATTTTTGTCTTGAAGCCGTTGGCGACGTCAGTCGACGGAATGCTGGTGTTGTGCAGTCCGTGGTCGCGCTTGAGGAAGAAGACTTCGCTCACGAGGGGATTGCCGAGTCGCTCGATCTGCACATACTCGCGTGTAGAGACTGGACCAGTGATGTCGTTGTCGTCGTCATCACTGCACGCGGTCGCGACGACCGCCATCGCGGCAACCGACAGCAGAAACTTGTTCATGGATTGAATCCTCGGTAAGTGCGGGGTTGGCTGGATTGCTGGATGTGCCGCCCATCAGGTTCAGCGACTGACGGTGCCCCATACGCCGATGCTGGCGTCGGCGCCGGAAGCGTTCGTGAGCATCGCTTTCGGGACCTCGACGACGATGGCCAGGGCGTTGTAGTCCCGGAGGAAATCGATACCCGGGCTCCGGAACGACGTGGCCGTTTGCGTCTGCGGCTGAGACAATGGCCCGGTCGATGGGCGCCGGTCCGGGACGATGGCGAAGAATTGCTCGAGGTCAATGAAGAAGGGGTCGTCCCGGAGACCGGCGAACACCTGCACGCCGGTGGCCGTACCTAACGACTGACCGACGGCACCCGAGATGGCCTGGGGATCGGTGACCAGCACACTGCGCATGCCGGTCGTCGCCGGGGCCACCGGTCCGCGTACGGTGATGGTCTGGTTCGCCCCTGCTCCGTTGAACGTGACCTGGATGACGCGGTCCTCGATCGCGTCGCCATCGCTATCGATCCGGAACTGGTACAGCAGGTTGTTGTCGAACGACGCGCTCGTGCCCTGTAATGGCGAAGACGTCGTCATCGCCAGGACGATGCGGTCGGCGCCGGAGCCGGGGAACGCAAAGACATCGTTGATGTCCATGCGCGGATTCAACTCGACTTCGGGTGTGTCCTGGTGATCCGACGCGAGCAGTCGTTGGCCGGCAAGGATCGCGACCGCTACCGTAATGGCTCCCGCGGCACTCCGTCGCGCGGGCGAAAAGACTGGCATTCGTGGCCTCCCGATGGGTGGGTGTTCGGGAGGGATACGTCGGATCTATCGAAGTGGATCTCTGAAAGTCAGGTCAGAGTTCAGAGGTGGGCGCTTTGCACCTTGCGCTACCTACCTGGGTTGTCCGGCAATCACGATTTCCCCGGTCGGCTGCGGAACGCCGCCGGCTGGCTCGTCCGTAACGGCGATCGTTTGCAGGGCGTCGGGAGCCAGGGGATACTGGGCGCTGACCACTGCGCTGCCTGCCGGATCCGGTGCGAAAGTGCCGGCGCTGATGCGCTGGCCGTCACGGGTAATCAACCATAACTGATAGGTGCGGCCCGCCGGCGGTGCGGGCATGTCGTGGGCAAACATCGTCCAGGTGTTCGTCGCCTGCGCCCAGAACATGCGCGCGTTAGGCCGGCGGTTGCTCGCGACCAGATCAACGACCTTCACGTCCGCACCGGCAAGGGCCAATAATACGCGCTCGCGCTCGGCCAGCGTGTCGCGGAGTTGGGCCACCCGGAGCGATTCCGCCGCCAGCGCAACCCGGGCGTCGTCACGCTCACGAACCACGGAACCGTGCTGCATGACCGCGACAATGAAAGCGATCGATGCAGCGGCGGCGAGCCACCACGGCAGTGCGGCGCGGCGCGGCCGGGTCTCACTCCGCGAGTCGATCACGGCATCCGTCGCCGTTCCGTCGCGCCGGGCACGATCGAGCAGTCGCTGCCTGATCCCGGCGCTCCTGTCCGGATCCATGATACGCGTCGGCGCCATCGCGGACAGCGAGGCCGCCGCCTCGCGCATCGCGCGGAGTTCCGCGCGGCATGAATCGCATGTCGACAGGTGCGCGTCGATCGCGGCGCTTTCATCGGGCGAAAGCGCATCCAGCGAATATGCGCCCAACTCGGCGCGAACCTCGTCATGCGTCCAGGGGTTCGTCATGGTGACGACTCCCTGAGCGTGCCGAGCTTGTCGCGCAGCTTCACCATGGCGAGCCTGACTCGCGTCTTGATCGTGCCCAGCGGCTGGCCTGTCTGTTCAGCTATTTCGGATTGACTCAATCCCCTGAAATACGCCAGCTCGACCGCCTGTCGTTGCTCCGCGGGCAGTTCACCCAGCGCCTCACGAACGATACGACCGGTTTCATTCATGACCATCGCAGCCATTGGATCGCCGTGGGGATCCTCGGCTGGCGGGACATCATCGAGGCCAACGTCTTCGGGCCGGCGCCGGCGTGCGCGTAATCGATCCAGCGCGCGGCTCCGGCAGATCGTCAGGAGCCACGTCCCGACAGCGCCGCGGCCGGCGTCGAATCGCGCCGCACCACGCCAGGCCTGCCAGAACGTCTCTTCCACAATGTCCTCCGCGTCACGCTTGTCTCGCAGCAGGTGCGCTGCAAGTGAGTGAACACGATCCGACCAACGATCGTATAGGATCGCCAGCGCACTCTCGTCACCCGCGCGCATGCGGTCGACGAGCGCGTCATCGCCTGGTTCACGCGGCGCTTCGCCCGGCACTTCCTTCTGGTCGCGCGCGGACTCGGCCGCCCGAGCGTGCCCGTACAACTGCATTACGCTGTCCGGGCGACGAATGGATCCATGGCGGAGAATCTAACCCGGCCTTGACCTGCCAGTGCGACCGATCGATGCGTTACTGGGATCCACTGCTGCGCGCGGTCGCCGGATCACACGCATCGACATCGCTCGCGTCCCGCTGCCCGAGCTTTCATGTTCGCCTCCGACCCCCGGCACTCCGCGAACGCTGAGGTCGGGATCGAGGGAGGTTCCAACCCTAACGCGCCATCGCGGCCGCTCGCTCCTTGCGGGCCGACAGCAGCATGGTGGTCGCCGTGTAGACGACGACGATGATGACGAGCCAGCGGACCCACGTCAGCGGCAGGGACTTGACGATGTACGCCGCCAGCAGCACGGCCGGAATACTGCCGATCATCAGTCCCAGGGAAGCGCCCACATGAAAGGCGCGCTTCTGGATGAACCGGGCACTGCTGATGGGCATGAGGAACGCGCAGGAACCCATCATGATCGGGAAGCCCGAGGTGGGATTCATGCCCAGCATGCTGACGAGGATGAGGCACGGCGCATAGAGGCCGATGCCGAGTGTCATCAGGGCGCCTAACGCAAAATTGACCGCGACCGCGATGACCAGCGTGATCCCGCTGACCCCGAGCAGCTCCCCGCCGGCCGGCAACAGCCCGGTCTGCGACAGGAACATCAGGGA
>CBIHMX010000142.1:0-6629 GCA_966211115.1 uncultured Gemmatimonadaceae bacterium
GTCTACACCTGCTGTCAGTGCCCGGCCGCGAGAAACGCCGGCTCCTCGTCGGCGGGTTGTCGATCAAACCGAACGGCGGTGGGAGCTTCGACTAAAACCGAGCCGTCGCTTCCATGTCTCACTGCCAGACGCAAACGACGTTAGGCGGCAGCAAAGCTTCGACGGCCCTACTGCACAACAACAGGTACCAGGTCGCTGCGCAGATTCCGACATTTACATGATGGATAAAGGACTCCTTGAATCCAGTACTCGCCAGGGGGCAGTTGTTTTGCGCTCAAATTGTCACCGAGGCCCTGCCCCTTCCACACGTAACTGACGCGCCGCTCCGCTCCAGGCAGGAGAACCACGGGCGCCGAACCGACGGCATTACACAGTACCGGCTCTGGACCGACGACGCCTCCTGTAGCTGTCCGCACCTCAAAACCTTGAGGACAGTTATTTGGAAGGAAGCGAACAGGCTCATCGGAGATGTTCGCGATCGTAACCGTCACCGTTACGGGGCTCGCGGCTGTTACGACGTTAGGTTGCACGTCCGCCACCATCCTCAGTCGTTCGAGGGGCTCCACGGGGCCGTGACAACCCCAGACAGGCTAGCAGGCCAAGCACGACATGGGACCGATGCAGCTGCATGGCCGCAACTTAATGGAAGCGCTCTCCGCTGCCACCGTCTCCTTCAACGGCTGTCATGAAGCGCTTCTTCTGCCGCGTACGGTGGGCTTCAGCAGCGAGCGCTTCGCCGAGGCCGGCTTCAAGGAGATGCTTCGCCACATGAGATGAGTCTGCGGAAATCCATGCAGCAGAAGAATCGCCGGCCCTGATCCCGACCACTCGACGAAAATGCTTGCCGCATCAGTTTGGATTACCTCGCTTGTCGGTTTGTCACGCATTGGATGCTTCGCTGTGCGTCGAACGCCTCCGCACGTTCCCCCAGTCTCCCGGTCTTGAAGTGATGGACTCGGACCGTAGATCCATCACGATCGCGCCCTAGAGACGAGCGAAGCGAGTGCCTCGGCGCGTTCCAGAGCTCCGCCGCAAGCTGCAACGCCGGTTTGCGAGCGCGCTTGCATCGTTTACCTCCGAACCGCGACAATCAGCGTGCCCATCAGCCTTGTGCCAGGTGGGAGCACGCTGTCAATCGGAGGTGCCTGTATCGGCGCGAAGAGATCACGCTCTGCACGGCGGTGGCGGAACACGACGCGACCAATCTGGACCGTGGAATCATCGATAATCTCCCAGGGTCCCCGCAGGCCGGCACGAACGTTCTCGATTTGACCGTCGGGCAAGAACCGAAGGGGATCACCTTCTGGAACTACCACCGACCAGAGATCTGAATGGACGACAAACGAACCCTTCACCAGCGCCTCGCGGGTGACCGGTCGGTCGATACCCGGCGGCGCGCTGGCAGCGCTCGCAGCGCTCTTCTGTGACGTCGGCGGAGGATTAGGGCGACAGCCAATCGCAGCCACAATCAGGGCGACCGAAGGTGTCACTTCAAGACATCGCATGACAATGCTGAGTGAGAAACGCCGCATTTCGGTTCGAAGCCAGTCGTTCGCAGGGGTTATCAACTTCCATGAGGTAATGAGACCGGCTCGCTAACGGATGACGTTCAGCGCGCCGGATCAAACAAACGTGCGGGGTGGACACGAGTGAAGCGAGTGCGTCGGCGCGTTCCCCGCTCCGGGGCCCGCTGCGACACACGTTAGGATGCACCCAATCATGACTACTTCGCGCGGGTCACCGTGAACACGCCTGAGCGCGCGGACCCGGTAATGGGAGTCTTGCATTCCGGAGTCTCGTCGACGCACCCGTACATCTCGTAAACCACTACAAACTGACCTTCGAAGACACCGAACGCCTCCCCCGTCCTTCCGTCCATTCCCCACGGAGCGCGAACTGGGAGCGTGTCCACTCGCGTTTGGCCAGGCGCCACATGGAAATAGTTCCCACCTACACATGCCCAACCTGGGCTATAGGCGGCGGTCGTGTCTTGGCCCACCACGTCGATTCCGTAGATCGGGTAAGGCGTGTTCGAATAGCATCGTGACAGATGGACGGTGTAGCGGCTGCTATTTGTGAACCGTGCCACAATCGTGAAGCTGTACTCGCGTATCATACCAAGTTGATTGCCGGGCAGCGCGGTGTACCTCGTAGCGTCCGTCACGAGCGTGGCCGGGAGCGGCGCCAACGGATTGTCGCGGCATGCGAGGCTCGCCAGAAGCGCTGCGGCACAACTAGGTCGAAAGCTAAAGCATCTCATCGGCACAGAATTCTTCGCGCATCCTAACGGATAGTTCAATTGCAAGCGACTCAAATAGAAGGCGCGGTCGCAGCCCGTGACAATCCTTGATCGCTTGTCAACTGCAACGATCGTTGGACCAAAGCCTCGCAGGAAATTTGGTTCAGGCTGAATGAAGACGAGAGTTTGGTGGCACCCTGACCCGGCGAATCGCGCGAGACCGTGCCCACGGCGACCACCGCAGAAGGCGTCACCTGCACCTACCCGACGCGATCTAAGTACGCAGTGCCGCGGCGTTCAGATATCACTTGCAGTCGATCCGGGAATCGAAGACGCTTCAGGACTTGCGGGAATCGCGGATCGCTCCGCAAGGGATCCCACCACCGAAACGTCGGTAGGCTGACTGTAAAGGCTTCGCGCTGCGCAATCATGCGCTCGATGCTGCGGAACGCCGCCTCGATCTCTCCGAGCGCCGCCTGGGCCCACGCGAGGGCCGACGGCTGAGCGTTGGCCTCGGCCTCGAGATTGGCCAGCGCCTGGCGTGCCTCTCGCGCGCGACCGGTTCCCAGGAGCGCCAGGACGATCTCCGCATCGGCGAGCGAAAACATCGGCGAGGTCGCCTTGCAGTGTCGCGCCAGGGAAAGCGCGGCATCAAAATCGCCAAGCTCGATGAGAGAGAAGCCCTTTACGAGCAGGGACACGGCCAGGTCCGGGGAGAGCTCCAGCGCGCGATCGTGGGCGGCGATCGCTTCGGCGAAGCGCTCCGCCTGATGCAGTGCAAACCCGAGCTCGTGATGGGTCAGCGGCATGAACGGGTCGAGTTCCACCGCGCGCCGCGCCGCGGCGGCCGCCTCGTCGGCTCGGCCACTGTTGGCCAGAAACGCGGCTTGATGTTGGTGTGCAAGCGCGGAACTCGGGCCCAGTTCGACCGCCTCAGCGAGACGTCGCTCGGCCTCGCGCCAGTTCCAGTCGAACCAGAAGTGGATGTAGCCTAACGCAGCACACGCGTCCGGCAACCCGCCATCCAACTCGAGCGCACGCAAGGCGTGAGCTCGCGCGCGCTCGGCGACGGTGCGGGGGTCCGCCTTCAGGACCGACGAGTAGATGAGCACCGTGGCCAATGCCGCGTGCGACATGCCGTGATGCGGGTCGAGGGCGATCGCTCGCTCGAAATACTCGACACTCCGGGCATAGCTGTCGGTCGTTCCCTTGTTCCACTCGAAGCGCCCTCGGAGATACGCGTCATACGCTTCGGGATTCGCCGGCGGCTGGCGGATCGAAGCGCGGGACTGCTCGGCCGGAGTGAGCTTGGCGGCGAGTGCGGTGGTGACGGAGTGAGCCACCTCGCTCTGAATTGCAAATACGTCGGCAACGTCGCGGTCGAACGTCTCGGTCCACAGGGTCGACTCAGAGCGGGCATCCACCAGCTTGGCCACGATCCGAAGGCGCTGCCCCGCACGGCGGACGCTTCCTTCCACCACATGCGATGCCCCGAGGTCGGCGCCGATGTCCCGCGGCCGCTTCTCCGTCTTCTTGTAGCGCATTACTGACGTGCGCGCGATGACGTTCAGGCTCGCGATGCGCGACAGCTCCGCGATGACGTCCTCAGTGATGCCGTCGGCGAAGTATTCGTCGTCCGCGCTTGCGCTCATGCTCACGAGCGGAAGGACGGCGACCGTGGGTTTCACGCGCGACTCCTTCGCGGCCTCTCGTACGGGCGTGATCATGTCGAGCGCCGCCAGCACGGACGCAGCCGACTCGGGACGCTCGCGTTGCTCTTTCGCGAGACAACGCGCGATCAGGGTCGCGAGGCTCCGCGGTACGTCGGGACATTCTGTAGTGACCGACGCCGGCACCTCCATCACGTGCGCCGCGAGCATTGCTTGCGCCGAACGCCCCGCGAACGGCACCGCGCCGGTCAGCATCTCGTAGGCCAGGACGCCGAGCGCATAGATATCCGCACGGCGATCGACTTGCTCACCTAGCGCCTGTTCTGGAGCCATGTACGCGGGTGTGCCGAGGGCGACTCCAAGCTGGGTGAGCGTGGTCGCCTCCGCCTGCGTGGCCGACTCGGCGACGGCCCTGGCGATCCCGAAGTCGGTCACGACCGCCGCCCCTCCGGAGAGGAGAATGTTCTCCGGCTTGATGTCGCGATGTACGATGCCTTCATCGTGCGCGAACGCGAGCGCGCGGGCCACGTCGCGCAGGATGGCGACACACTCAGCCACCGGTAGCGCCCCTTTGGCTGCGAGCCGCGCCCTGAGCGACTCACCCTTCACGAAGGGCATCGTGTAGTAGGCGACACCGCCGGCGATACCGGCGGTGAGAAGCGGTACGATGTTCGCCTGCTGGAGTGAAGCGGCGAGGTGAATCTCGCGCTTGAAGCGCTCCACACTTATCGCGCCCGCCGTGTCGCTCGGAAGAACCTTGAGCACTACGCTTCGGCCCAGCGACTGCTCGCGCGCTACAAACACGCGACTCATTCCCCCGCCGCCAAGCTCGCGCTCGATGGTGTAGGCGTCGCCCAGTGTGGTCTGGAGGTGCGCGCGGAGGTCGGTCATGACGGAAACCCGCGGGAAGCTAGGCCTCGACGGGTCACTCGGCCAGCTCGTGGGTAGGCCGAACGGTGGCGTTCTTTCGGCAATATGCTGCGAGATTCGATGGCGCGGCCTTGCCTCATCAAGTGACCGGCCCAACCGGAAGGGGTTCTCGGTCGAGATGCGCACCGGGGTGCATCGGAGCGATGCACTGACTCGTGGTGGCGAGTGAGACCAGATCCGTGAGCCGAATTCGTGCCGTATGCTCTTGGTCTAACGGATGGCGTTCTGCTGCGGTGGATTCCATAGACTTGCGCCGTGGACACGAGCAAAGCGAGTGCCTCGGCGCGCTCCGTAACTCCACCGCCAGCAGCGACGCACGTTAGGTGGCGGACGGTATAGCCTGGGTACATGGGTAACAAAGCAGTCCGGGAACATGGGTAACACTCTTAACCTGCTCGACGGAACGCCCCTCAGCGAGGTCCGTCGATGCCCTGGAAGGAGAGTGATCTCATGGATGAACGCCTCCACTTCGTCCGCGACGCGCTCAGCGATCGCTTCACGATGAGCGCGCTGTGCGCCCGCTACGGCGTCAGTCGGCGCGTCGGCTACAAATGGCTCGCCCGGTACGACACCGACGGACGGCGGGGCCTGGTCAACCGCAGTCGCGCCCCACATCACTGCCCGCACGCGATCGCACCGCGGCTTGCGGAGCTCCTCGTCGCGGCGCGTGAAGCGCACCCCTACTGGGGCGCGCGCAAGCTGCTCAAGGTGTTGACCAACAAGCATCCCCGGATTCGGACGTGGCCCGCCGCGAGCACCGTGGCCGATCTGCTCGCCCGGCGCGGCTTGGTCCAACATCGCCGCCGCCGGCGGGCGTCGGTCCATCCTGGCGTCGTCCGCCCCGACACCGCCGCGCCGAACGACTTGTGGAGCGCCGACTTCAAAGGCGAGTTTCGCACCGGCGACGGTTTGTATTGCTACCCGCTCACGATCGCCGACCAGCACACGCGCTTCCTCCTCACCTGTCACGGCCTTCTCTCGACGAAGACCGTCACCGCGCGGCCCGTGTTTGAGCGCGCGTTCCGCGACTATGGTCTCCCGCTGGCGATTCGCACCGACAACGGCGTGCCATTCGCCACGCAAGCCATCCATGGACTCTCCTATCTCAACGTCTGGTGGATGCGCCTTGGCATTCTCCATCAACGCATTCGTCCGGGCTGCCCCCAGGAGAACGGCGCCCACGAACGCATGCATCGCACCTTCAAGCGCGAAGCGATCAAGCCGGTCCGGCGCAGCTGCCGCGCCCAGCAGCGCAACTTCGATGCGTTCCAGACCGAGTACAACACGGAGCGACCGCACGAGACGCTGCACCAGGAAACGCCGGGGTCGCAGTATCGCGCTTCGCGTCGTCCGTATCCCGAGCGCCTCCCCCCGCTCGAGTACCCCGGGCATTATCAGGTGAAGAAGATCACCACCGGCGGCACGTTCCGGTTCCACAACCGGCTGCTCTACCTCGCGAACTCGATGGTCGACCAACACATCGGTCTGGAGGAAATCGACGACGGCATCTGGGCGATCCACTTCAACACCATCCTGCTCGCGACCTTCGACGAACGCGATTACATCATCAGTGGCTAACCAAAAGTGTTACCTATGCTGCCGGACACTTTTGTTACCCATCATCCCGGCTGTTCTCTCCAAGATGCACTTGAAGGGCCAGCCCGTGAAGGGCACCGGAGGCCTGGTGCCGCCGCGAACGGCGAACGACCGGAACCGGACACGGAGCTGACCCGGTGCTCGGAGCGGGCTGAATGCGCGCGGCACCGCTCAGCGTCCCCAGAACGGGCACG
>CBIHMX010000143.1:0-6620 GCA_966211115.1 uncultured Gemmatimonadaceae bacterium
CTCCAGGTCGATCGGGACCGGAATCGTCAGGCGCCATTGGGGTGCCCACCCGCGCAACTCGTAAATCTCTGCTGCCGCGTCCAGTGCTACCACGAGATCGTCAGGCCGCCGTTCCTGCTCGATGAACTCGTACGCGGCGCGGAACTGCTGTTTTGGCTGCCACGCCGCCGGGACCGTCGTCAGGCTGACGAGCGCCACCGCCGAAGCTCCGGCAATCGCGACTCGCTCCGGATGCCATCGTACCACGGCCGAGACCAACGCGAAGCCGCCGCGCAACGCGGCCAGGACCAGGAAACCGCTCGCGAAGAAGAAGTAACGGGGCCAGAGATTGTGGCCACTGGCCACTACGGCTGCCAGTGTGAGCGCAACGGGGAGGAACATGACCAGCGTTGCCAGTCGCGATCTCCGCCAGTAGCTCACAACGCCCACGCCGATTACGACCAGGGCCGCCGCAACCGAGAAAATCCCGCCGGGAACGCCGCTCGACAGCACACGAATTACCTCACGCGTCATCCAGCCACTCCCAGTCCACGCTACTTCGACTCCGTCCATCGTCGGCTGGGTGATCTGCCTGACGACCTGCGGCAACATCAACGCGTACAGGGCCACGGTCATGGTCGCACTGAGCACCAGCGCGATCGTCGGCCAGACGGCGCGGCGCCGATTTCCTGTTGACCACGAGGTCGTGAGCAGCATGGCCAGGGCATGCCCGGCAGCAATGAATGCCGCCGTCAGGTGGGTGTACGTTGCCAGCGCCATCACAACGCCGTATGTCCAAGCCAGCCGGCGCGAATCACCTCGCCCCTCACACAATCGGATGAACAGTCCGCTGGATACGACGGCCAGGAACATCATCGTCGTGTAGCCGCGGGCGTTCTGCGAGAACCAGACGTGATGGTACGAAACGGCCAGCAGCAGCGCCGCCAGGATCGCCTCGGCGCCGGATGTCACCCGCCGCGCAAAGAACCAGATAGAGGCCACCCCTGCGACGCCGAACAGCACGGCCGGGATGCGCAACGACCAGTCGGTGCCGCCTGACGACAGGTAGGAGAGGCGCGCCAGTATGGTGTAAAACGGCTGGTGATTCTGGCTGTCGTACGTGCTGATCAACTGCGGCAGATCGAGCGGGATGTAACGCGTCCGCATGAGGATCTCGTCCAGCCACAGCTCGGTCCCAACGCCGTAGAGGCGAAGCGCCAGCGCCAGCACGATGACGCCAGCCAGCAGCGCCAGTGTACGCGGGTCGCGGTCGGGGTGGTCGGTAACTCCGTCGACAGGCGCGGGAATCCGTCGTAGCGCCAGCGCGAGCAGGGCAACCACCGCCACGGCGGCCTTGAAGATCCAGACGCCGGCGGTGACGTCGACGGGCCGAGCACCGTGCGCCGGGTTCAACCAGTTAGCGGTGACGCCGACAGGCAAAAGCGCCGCAGCAGCGAGCGCAACCACCGCCGCCGCGACACCGACACCGAGGCTTTTCGCCCGCTGCTGAGGAACCACCGGAAGGATCAAGGACAGTTGTTGCGCAATGTCAACTCGGCTCCGGCAAAAAGACGACCACGGCGGTCCGAAGCCTCAAGATCGGGACGATATCAATCCAGTTTCCGGAAGCGCATCTCCTTGACTACTCATGATCTGGCTCTGATTAGTTGCGTGATGTCGACATCGCAAGAGACAGTGTTGCGGAAGGACGACATCGTGTCGAAAAAGACGATATTTCCGTATGCCATCGACTGGTCTGAGTCCCCTCGCAAGGCGTTGTCGCATCGAACGTTAAAGAGTCTTAACAGACCCATCCGTTCGAACGACTCGCCGCGGCAACTGGTTTGCATGTAAGAGAGGAGCACTAGCCAACCACCCAACCCCCCTCATGCAGCCGTCGATACTCGGAAGACAGCGTACTCCAGCTTCAGCACGAAGCGCGACGAGCGCGTCGCTTTCCGTGGTCGTGGTTTCGTCGGGTTCGGTAGTGGACAGCCAGAACGCCGCACGCGCCCTGACGGGTGCCTCGCGCGACTATCACGCTCAGCTGATTTTCGTATCGCAGCGATCTGATCCAGGCTTGATCGAAACGGTTGAGGGGAACGGCGGTGAATTCGTCGCCGCGCCCGCCGGTAGTTCGCGTGCGGAGATGTGTGACCTCGGGATGAACCTGGCGAAAGGCGCGATCGTCGCCGTCCGTGACGACACCGCTGTGGGCAATGCCCAATGGCTCGACGCCTATCGAAGCGTGCTCCCGCGACAGGAAGTGGTCCGTCCGCCGGCCGAGTCGGTCGTCATGGATACGCTGGTCGCGGGCCGGGCCCCGCTCGCTGACATGGCTGTGCCGCGTCAGTCCGCCGAAAGCAGGTCCCGTGAGATCGTGGGCGAAGTGGCGGCTGCTGTTTAACCGCAGATCGGCATTTGTGCTAAGGGCCTCACCGGAAAGTAGGCGCCACAAAGCACTTGCACTCGCCCCCCAGACGTTGCCTGCTTTCTATCACACTCGTCGTCGGGGTGGTGGAAAATTTCCGGACGCTCACGGATCGGGGACGCCGGGCGTAACAGTCCAGACACGGGCGGCTGAGGCATGGTGAGCGCGGAGCGGTACACTTCGCGAAGCGTCGATCGATTGAAAGCTGGCGACCACGTCGTTGTCATCGGCGCGGGCCCAGCCGGTCTGACGGCCGCCTACCTGCTCGCGAAGGATGGCGTGCGCGTCACCGTGCTCGAGGCTGATGACATCGTCGGCGGCATTTCGCGAACGGCGCACTACAACGGCTATCGGTTCGACATCGGCGGTCATCGCTTCTTCACCAAGATCGCCCCGGTCGAGGCCCTTTGGCACGAGATCCTTGGCCCGGAATTCATCCAGGTGCCGCGCCTCTCGCGGATTCACTACGGCGGCAAGTATTTCGACTACCCGCTCAAGGCGAAGAACGCGCTCTTCGGGCTCGGCCTCTGGAACACGTTCCTCTGCGTCGCCAGCTATGTCCGCTGGCACTTCAAGCCGTATCCCGTCGAGGAAAACCTCGAGCAGTGGGTCACCAACCGGTTCGGGAAACGCCTGTTCGAGATCTTCTTCAAGACCTACACGGAAAAGGTCTGGGGCATTCCCTGCACGGAAATCCGTGCCGAGTGGGCCGCTCAGCGCATTCAGGGGCTCAGCCTGGCGAAGGCGATCCTCAATGCCGCCCAGCTTCAAAAGCGTTCCGAAACGATCAAGACCCTGATCGACAAGTTCCAGTATCCGCGATTCGGACCGGGCCAGATGTGGGAAACGGCCACGGACAAGATTCGCGAGCTGGGCGGCGAAGTCTTGATGCGGCACGAAGTGGCGAAGATCGAGCATTGCGACGGTAGAATCAGCGCCGTTCACGCCAACACACCCGACGGGCCACGCCGCATCGAGGGCGATCATTTCATCTCGACCATGCCGCTGAGGAACCTGGCCCGCGCCTTCGATCCCGCGCCCCCGCCAGTGTTCCGGGATGCGGGAGAGGGGCTCAACTATCGCGATTTCCTGACCGTCGCGCTGATGATCGATGCCGACGATGTCTTCCCCGACAACTGGATCTACATCCACACGCCGGGCGTGAAGGTCGGACGGATCCAGAACTTCAACAACTGGAGCCGCGCGATGGTACCCGAGGAAGGCAAGACATGCCTCGGTCTCGAGTACTTCTGCTTCGAGGGCGACGGGCTCTGGTCCAGCCCCGACGCAGACCTCGTGGCGTTGGCGACGAAGGAGCTCGGTGAGCTCGGGCTCGTGGATCCATCAAAGGTCCGCGACGGATGCGTCGTGCGCATGCCGAAGGCGTATCCTGTGTACGATTCCACCTATAGCGCGCACCTCGGCAAGCTGCGGGAGTACATCGACCCGTTCAGCAACCTGCACACCGTCGGCCGCAACGGCATGCACAAGTACAACAACCAGGATCACTCCATGTTCACGGCGATGATGGCCGTGCAGAACATGCGTGGCGCGGCGCACGATGTCTGGTCGGTGAATACCGACTACGAGTATCACGAAGAGCAGAAGATCGAGACGGCGGGGAGCGGCGGCGCGCGCGAGAAGGTGCGCGCTACGACGTAGCCGCGTGGCCGGCGTGCCCCTGCGCGATCGCATGATCGCGGCGGCGCGGAGCACGCTGCCTCGAGGCGTTCGGGATTGGGTGGTCAGCACCCAGCGCCGGTTCGGTCTCCAGTGGCCGCGTGTCGGCCACGTGGAGTTCGGCGACCTCCGGCGGCTCGCGCCCGTGAGTCCGGTGTTTGCGCTCGATCGCGGCTTTCCCATCGAGCGCTATTACATCGAGCAGTTCCTCAGCCGCCACCGCGCCGACATTCACGGGCGGGCGCTGGAGTTCGGTGACACCTTCTACCTCGACAAGTTCGGTGGTTCGGCGGTGACCGACAGGGAAGTCTTCAGCTACGTACTGGCGCCGGGCGCGACGATCGTCGGCGACCTCGCCGGTGAGGACCCGCTCCCTGAAGAGCGCTTTGACGCGATCGTCTGCACGCAGACGGTGCAGATGATTTACGACATTCGCCACGCGGTGCGGCGGCTGGCCTCGATGCTCAAACCGGGCGGCGTCCTCCTGCTCACGACCCACGGCATCAGCAAGGTCGGCCGCCACCTCGACCGCGACGGCTGGGGCGAATACTGGCACCTGACTCGTCAGGCAGCGCAATCGCTGTTCGCGGACGCGTTTCCCGGCGACTGCACCGTCGAGGCCTTCGGGAATGTGCTCACCGCCACGGCCGCCCTTCACGGGCTTGCCTCGGAAGAGCTGACCCCCGACGAACTCGACTACAGCGACCGCGATTTCGACGTGATCATCGGAGTGCGCGCGGTGCGCGCGGCCTGACGATGCGCCTACTTGATCGCGAGGAATCCCTCGAAGGAGACCCACTTCATCACCGACATGATGTCGGTGAACCCTGCTCGCCGGAGCAGGCCGAGGTTGCCCTCGGTGGAAAACGGCTCGAGGACGCCTTTGAGGCTCGACGTCTTGTTCAGGATTTCGTCAGCGCTGAACCCGTTCCGCGCCTTGAAGTCGTTGTACAGCGCGACGCTCATGTCCTGGAACCGCGCATCCGGACCGCGGACCTTCTCGAACAGCACGAACGCGCCGCCCCAGTGCAACCGCTCGTAGATCCGGTTGATGAGTTCCTGCCGGTACCGGGGCTGCACGAACTGGACACAGTAGTACGAGACGAAGAAGTCGGCTTTCTCGTACGGATGGGAGATCGCGTCGTCCTGGATGAGCTCGATGTTCGGCACGCCCGCGCAGTGCACGCGCGCCTTCTCGATCATCGCCTCGACGGGGTCGATCCCGATCCAGCGGACGCCCGGCTTGTGCTCGTGATGGGTCGCCAGCTTGCGCAGCAGTTGCCCGGTCGACGTGCCGATCTCGTAGCAGATGCTGTCGTCGCGGACGAAGTAGTCGCTGATCGAGTTGATCAGTTCGTGGCCGGCATCGTACATCGGCACCGACTGCCTGACGTGATCGACGAACGTCTCGGCGACATTGCCCTCGAACGTCCACTTGGCGCGCGCCGTTTCGATGTCGTGACCAACCTTCATGGGATCTCCTTCGAGCAGAATCCGGATGACCACGCTAGACTAGCGGGCTATGACACGTGCCGCCAGCTACGCGCGACTCATTTGAGGACGGGGCGATGAGCACACTCGTCACCACCGCCATGTCCGCCTGGTCGGGCGTCGAGGGACGTCCGCTGGTGATCGCGGGGCCGTGCAGTGCCGAGAGCGAGGAGCAGATGCTCGAGACCGCGCGCCGTCTTCGCGGCGCGCGGGTCGACTACTTCCGCGCCGGAATCTGGAAGGCACGCACCCGCCCCTCGAATTTCGAGGGAATCGGCGATGCGGCCTTGCCGTGGCTGGTAAAGGCCGGTCACCAGTTCGGCATGAAGACGGCGACCGAAGTCGCCACCGCCGCCCACGTCGAGGTCGCGTTGCGAGCGGGTGTCGACCTGCTGTGGATCGGCGCCCGAACCACCGTGAACCCGTTTTCGGTCCAGGAGATCGCCGACGCGTTGCGCGGCGTCACCGCGCCGGTACTGGTAAAGAACCCGACCAGCCCCGACATGGCGTTGTGGCTCGGGGCGCTCGAGCGGATCAACCGCGCCGGCGTCCGGCGGCTGGGCGTGATCCATCGCGGTTTCTCGGTCGCGGGAAACACGCGATACCGGAACGCACCGATGTGGGAGCTGGCGATCGAGTTCCGCCGCACTCACCCCGACGTGCCGATCATCGTCGATCCGAGCCATATCACGGGGCGTCGCGACATGATCCTCGACGTCCTGCAGCACGGGATGGACCTCGGCCTCGACGGACTCATGGTCGAAGCGCACCCCAATCCCGACCAGGCCTGGAGCGATGCCGCGCAGCAGGTCACGCCCGAGCGGTTGAGTGAAATACTCGACCTGCTCAAGGTGCGCCGCGAAACGTCGGCCGACGCAGGCTTTCTCGCCGCGCTCGCCACGTTGCGTGAACGCATCGACCACCTCGACCACGATCTGCTGGACCTGCTCGCGCGTCGCATGCGCGTGGTGGAGGAGATCGCCGACTGCAAGCGCGAGAACAACGTCGCGACGTTGCAAATGTCCCGCTGGAGCGCGTT
>CBIHMX010000144.1:0-6617 GCA_966211115.1 uncultured Gemmatimonadaceae bacterium
GAAGGGGATAGGACTCGTCAGGCGGCCGACCGGCGGGCGGGCGCTGCTGCATCACAGGGAAGTCACCTACAGCGTCACGGCACCCCTCGCGCCCGGTGACTCCGTCCGATCCTGGTACGAATCCATCAACGAGGTGCTCTTCATCGCGTTGCGGTCACTGGGCGTCGATGCCCGACCCGCGATCGTTGCGGGTCGCACGCCGATTCCCGGCACGGCGTCATGTTTTGTTCGTGCCGACGATGGCGAGATCAGCCTGGATGGGCGCAAACTCGTGGGCAGCGCGCTCCTGAGGCAGGAGGATGCACTGCTCCAACACGGATCCATCCTGCTGGACGATGACCAGGCGATGCTGGCGGGGCTGTTGCCGGAGGAAGAGGAGCCGCCCGCGGCCGCCGGGACGCTGCGCCAGGCGCTGGGTGTGGCGCCGACGCTCGAACAGGTGGCGGGCGCCCTCTTCGAAGCGCTCGTCCCAGCGCCCGCGACGCCGTTCGAACGGGACGCGCGGCTGGATGATGACGCCATCGAGGCGGAGCGGGTTTACGGCAGCGATGCATGGACGTTCAGGGCTTGATGGCGGGAGGGTAGAGCGCCGGAGGCGGTAGTGCTGACTGGGCCGCTACGGGCCGCTATTTTTCCTCCTCCACTCTGAACGTGCGACATCGTCGCGCTGAGGCTCGCATGACCACGACCCTGCAACCGGCCAGAACCACCGCCGACCCCGATACGTTCGTCCGCCGCCACATCGGCCCCTCGGCCGCCGAGATCGATGAGATGCTGTCGGCGCTCGGTTATTCGTCGCTGGACGAATTCATCGACGCGACGATTCCGGAATCCATCCGCGCCAGAAAAGCGCTCGGCATCGGCGAGCCCAGAACCGAACACGATGTCCTGCGTGAGATCCGGGACATTGCGAGCCGGAACAAGGTTTTCCGGTCTTACATCGGGCTCGGGTATCACGACACACTGGTGCCGCCGGTGATCCAGCGAAACATCCTCGAGAATCCCGGCTGGTATACGGCTTACACGCCGTACCAGTCCGAGATTGCGCAGGGCCGGATGGAGGCGCTGTTGAACTTCCAGACCGTCATCATCGACCTCACCGGCCTGCCGATCGCCAACGCGTCGATGCTGGACGAGGGGACGGCGGCAGCCGAGGCGGTGCACCTTGCCTATGGCGTCAAGGGCAAGGAAGGGAAGGAGACGGTTTTCATCGACAAGAGCTGCCACGCCCAGACGATCGACATCATCAGGACACGTTCGTGGGCCTCGGGGTACAAGGTGGTCGTCGGTGACGCGAAGGCGAAAAAGTTCGGCAAGTCGGTGTTTGCGGTGATCGTGCAGTACCCGACGACGGACGGCGCGGTGGTCGACTGGCGCGACGTGGCTGAAAAGGCGCACGAAGCTGACGCACTGCTGGTCGCGGCTACGGACCTCCTGGCCCTCACGCTGCTGGCACCGCCGGGCGAGTGGGGGGCGGACGTCGTGGTCGGCAACTCGCAGCGATTCGGTGTCCCGTTAGGCTACGGCGGCCCGCATGCCGCGTTCATGACGACGCGCGACGAGTACAAGCGACTGATCCCCGGCCGGATCATCGGCGTCTCGAAGGATACGCAGGGGAAGATGGCGCTGCGCATGGCGCTGGGCACGCGCGAGCAGCACATCCGCCGCGAAAAGGCGACCAGCAACATCTGTACGGCGCAGGTCCTGCTCGCGGTGATGGCCGGCATGTACGCGGTGTGGCACGGTCCGGATGGCCTGACGCGGATCGCTCAGCGCGTCCACCGGCTGGCGACGCTGCTCGCCGCCGGCGCGGCAAAGCTCGGGCATGGTGTCACGCACGCCGACTTCTTCGACACCGTGCGGGTGGACCTCGCCGGCACCAGCGCGGGCAAGGTGATGGGCGCGGCGCGCAAGCTCGGCATCAACCTGCGGAAGTCGGCATCCAGCAGCGTCGTGATCGCGCTCGATGAAACGTGCGGCGAAGACGACGTGACGGACGTGCTGGTGTCGCTGAACGGTGGTTCACCCCTGGCGTTCACCGTGGCATCGCTGGCCGCGGAGATCGACGCGCGTTACGACGAGCGTTTCGCGCGGACGAGCCCGTTCCTGACGCACCCGGTGTTCAACCGCTATCACGCGGAGCACGAAATGCTCCGGTACGTGCGGAAGCTCGAGTCGCGTGACCTGTCGCTGGTGCACTCGATGATCTCGCTCGGCTCATGCACGATGAAGCTGAACGCGACCGCCGAGATGATCCCGGTCACCTGGCCGGAACTCGGCCGGATCCATCCGTTTGCGCCGGAGGCACAGACCGAAGGGTACCGCGAGCTGTTCCGCTCGCTGGAATCGGACCTGTGCGACATCACCGGATTCGCGGCGGTCTCGCTGCAGCCTAACGCCGGGTCGCAGGGCGAATACGCGGGGCTGCTGGTGATCCGCTCCTACCATGAATCGCGTGGCGAGGGGCATCGCAACGTCTGCCTGATCCCGCAGAGCGCCCACGGCACGAACCCGGCCAGTGCGGCGATGGCCAGCATGAAGATCGTAGTGGTGAAGACGGGCGCGAACGGCGACATCGACATCGCCGACCTGCGGGCGCGCGCCGAGGAGCATTCGGCGAACCTGGCGGCGCTGATGGTGACGTATCCGTCCACGCACGGGGTGTTCGAGGAAGGGATCACCGAGATCTGCTCGGTCGTGCACCAGCACGGTGGCCAGGTCTACATGGACGGCGCGAACATGAACGCGATGGTGGGACTGGCGCGGCCCGGCGACATCGGCGCCGACGTCTGCCACCTCAACCTCCACAAGACGTTCTGCATCCCGCACGGCGGCGGGGGCCCGGGGATGGGCCCGATCGGCGTGGCGGCACACCTGGCCTCCTTTCTCCCGGGCCACGCGATCGTCAGGCAGGACGGACGCACGACGTTAGGCGCGGTGTCGGCGGCCCCGTGGGGAAGTGCGTCCATCCTCCCGATATCGTGGGTGTACATCCACATGATGGGCGGCAGCGGACTCACGGAGGCAACGAAGGTCGCCATCCTCAACGCGAACTACGTCGCCCACCGGCTCGAGGAGCATTTCCCGGTGCTGTACCGCGGGCGGAACGGGCGCGTCGCGCACGAGTGCATCGTCGATCCCCGTGCCGTGAAGGGCACGAGCGGGGTCGAGGTCGAGGACATCGCGAAACGGCTGATCGATTTCGGCTTCCACGCGCCGACGGTGTCGTTCCCGGTGGCTGGTACGCTGATGATCGAGCCGACGGAGAGCGAATCGAAGGCGGAGCTGGACCGATTCTGCGACGCGCTGATCGCCATCCGCGACGAAATCCGGCAGATCGAGGCGGGTGTCCTCGACCGGCAGGACAATCCGCTCAAGAACGCGCCGCACACGGCCGAGGTGGTCGTCTCGGATTCCTGGAACCGTGCGTACTCGAGGGAACAGGCGGCGTTCCCGGCGCCATGGACGCGCGAACGGAAGTTCTGGCCGGCGGTGTCGCGCGTCGATAATGCGTACGGAGATCGAAATCTGGTTTGTGCGTGTCCGCCTATCGAGTCGTACGCTTGACGACGATTTTCGCGGAAGGGGCAGAACACGGACGACACAGGGTCACACAGATTGACACGGTAACTGCTGTGAAAAACTGAAGACGGGTCCCCGCACTGGCTCGCCAAGTCGGCTCCGGTGCGTGACCCGTCTTCAGTTTTTCACGGAAGTACCCGTGTTAATCAGCGTATCCTGTGTCGTCCGTGTTCGCCCTTCCGCGAAGATCGTTCTTAACCGATCTGCTTTGAGTAGGCGTCCGCTGACAGGAGGGACTTCTTGTCGTCCGCGTTCTTCAGGCGGAGCCGGATCATCCAGCCCTCGCCGTAGGGATCGGAGTTCACCAGGGCTGGTTCGCCATCGAGGCGGGGATTTACATCGACCACCTCGCCGGCCAGCGGGCAGAACAACTCGGACACCGCCTTCACCGCTTCGATGGTTCCGAAGACGTCGTGGTTGCCGAACTGAGCGCCCTTCTTTGGCAATTCCACGAAGACGACATCACCCAGCTGATCCTGCGCGTAATCGGTGATTCCAATTTGTACGACGTTCGGGTCGTCGGTGCCCATCACGTATTCGTGGTCGGGCGTGTAAGACAGGTCAGCGGGAACGTTGGCCACGGGAATGTCCTGGAGGATGGGAAACCGGCGCGAATTCTATGAAGGTGCGAGGGGAGGCGGAAGTGTTGGGAGGTTTCCAGGGCGCTGACGCCTGAACTGCGCTATCCCTGCTTCAGGTGGTGCCAGGTGCGTTCGACGTTCGCGTGCAGGGTGTCGATCGTTGAATCGTTTTCGATGATGAAGTGGGCGCCGGGTCGTTTGGTGCGGGGGTCGATCTGAGCAGCCATCATTTGCCGTCCCTCATCGGCCGATATTCCGCTGCGCGCCAGGAGGCGTTCAAGCCGGACTTCCTCGGGCGCATCCACCAGGATGACGCGATCGAACTCGGACTGCATCGCCGTCTCGAACAGCAGCGGAATGACCGCAATGACCACATCGTCGCCCCGCGCCCGTGCCTCGGCCACGAGTTCGTCCCGCCGGCGCCGGACTTCGGGGTGCACGATCCGGTTGAGCGCCTCACGCTGCGTGACATCGGCGAAAACGACGGACCGGAGCCAGGCACGATCGATCGTGCCATCGGGTGCCAGGACGTCGGTGCCGAAATGCCGCACGATGGCATCAAACGCCGGTTGGCCCGGTTCGACGACCTCCCGGGCCAATACGTCGGCGTCGATCACCGTTGCGCCGAGTTCGGCGAGCATGCGGGCGACTTCGGATTTGCCGCTGGCGATGTTGCCTGTCAGGGCGACCAGAAGCATTTACGGCAGGTTAGAGTGCAGAGGCCTCAGGCCACAGTAGACTTGCTCACGAACTCTACTTCAAAAGCGTACGGCCATGACAGAAAAAGAAGGCAACAGGTGGCGCGAGGAATATGAAGGGCTCGTCCGGCGCCAGCTCGAGCTCCTGGGGGAGGACCCCACCCGGCCCGAAATCCTGCGCACGCCACAACGGGTGGCAAAGGCGATGGAGTTCCTGACGCGCGGGTACAGGACCACCCTTCGCGACGCGGTGGGCGCGGGAATCTTCGACGATGCGCACGACAACATGATCATGGTCCGGGACATCGAGCTCTATTCGATGTGCGAGCATCACCTGCTGCCGTTTTTCGGCAAGGCGCACATTGCCTACATCCCGAACGGGAAGATCCTCGGCCTCTCCAAGCTGCCCCGCATCGTCGACATGTTCGCGCGCCGCCTGCAGGTGCAGGAGCGCCTGACGAGTCAGATTGCAGACGCGGTCTGCGAATCCGTCAACCCCCACGGGGTGGGGGTGGTGATCGAGGCGTCGCACCTCTGCATGATGATGCGCGGTGTCGAGAAGCAGAACTCGATGACCATCACGTCAGCCTTGCTCGGCAGCTTCCGGGACGACGCGAAGACCCGCGATGAGTTCCTGCGGCTGGCCCACGCCGGCCATTCGAGCCGGCCCTGACGTCAGGCGTCGTCTTCGTCCGGTCGCGGACCGTCCTGCATGAGTCCCGCGATGACGTATTCGGCGCCGCCCCGCTGGCGGAGTTGCGACGGGGTGCAGTGCAGGTACCGCTGGCAGGTGTTACGGAAGGCGCTGCCGGACGGGAAGTCGAGGGCCAGGGAGACCGCGTCCGCCGATCGCAGCGGATCCTCGAGGAGCTGCGCCGAGACGATGAGCCGGCCCCAGGTGATGAGCCGGCGCGGGGGGGGGAAACCGGCGTCGGACAGCCGCCTGACGAGTGCCCGCCGACCTAACGAGAGCGAGCGCGCCAGGATCTCGGGGGTGAGGCGCTCGTGCGCCCGGGTGACCGAAATGAGGACCGCGTCGCGTACGAGCGGGTGAATGTCGGCGAAGAGCGTCCGGAGCTTGGACGCCACGCTTCTCGCTTCTGCCTGCTCGAGGAGGGCAGAGAACCGTTCGGGGGCATCGTCGCGGTCGGCGATGACCAGTCCGTCGATGCCGGCGCGGCCGGCGTCGAAGATGTCGCGAATCCGGTCGTGGCTCCCGACCGACACGTAGGCCACCGTGATGAGCCTCGGGAAGAGCCGGCGCAGTTGACGCACCGGCTCGATGCTCATTTCGCCGGTGGCGAAGAGGTCGAAGACGGCTGTCGACACCGGCTGCGTTTCACAGAGGCGATGGAGCGCGCTCCAGTCGGGGCATGGGGCGATCTGGTGCCGTCCGCGAATCGCCGTCTGCAGGCGACGAAGCCGGTCCTGATTGGGTAGCAGGGCCGCGATGATGCTCATGATTTCCTGGTGCTGGACTTGGCGTACGCAGCGATGACTCATGACGCAGTCGCAGGGTCACGTCGGCGGCGGGTTTCCGCAGAAAGTGACGATGCCGTGTGGGCCGGAACGCGCGCGACCACGGGACACCGGCGATAGTGCAACGTCGTTCGCGCACGCCGGTCCGCCTAACAATGGTGAGAATTCACACATGCTCGCGACGCGGTGACGGATCCGGCCGCCAGTGTGACGACCGGCCAGATCCCGACCACGTCGCAGATCACCAAAAAATGGTTCCAACCCGTTGTCTGGCTTG
>CBIHMX010000145.1:0-6616 GCA_966211115.1 uncultured Gemmatimonadaceae bacterium
GTAAAGGGTTTGCTGACCATTCATGTGTCACGAAACCCGGCCTGTACCGCATCCGGCCATGATCTCGTAATGGCCAAGGCTCAACCGTTGGCCCGGTTGCGCGTAGTTCGGTCGAGTCGCAGTGTGCGCACTCGAACACGAATTCCTTTCCACTGCTTCCGAGGATTGCCAATGTCGCGTCGCCAGCATGCGACCCGCCTTGTCGCCGCCGGCTTTGCCCTCGCCATTGCCTCACCGGCGCTGGCGCAACAACGGATCGATGAGGAGTACACGAGCCAGATCAAGCAATTCCTGCGCGATCCGCGCATCACGACTGAACTCGTGGACCACCTGCCGGCATCGGCAACGGTCCCGTCGCCACTCAAGCATTTCGGCCACATCATGGGCGCCTGGGGCGTGCTCGATAAGGCCGAGTCGATGCACGCGTATTACGCGGCGCTCGCGAAGGCGGCACCGGGCAGGACGCGGCTCTTCAACCTCGGGAAGACGGAAGAGGGTCGCGACATGATTGCCCTGGCGATCGCGAGCGAGGACGTCATCCGCAACCTCTACCGATAGCTTGGCTACATCGACGCGATGACGGACGCGCGCCGCACCACCGAATCGCAGGCTCGCAAGGTGATCGGCCGCGCCAAGCCGATCTACTACATCACCAGCGGCATGCACTCGCCCGAAACCGGCGGCCCGCAGATGCTGATGGAATTCGCCTACCGGCTGATCGTCAGCGACATGCCGCTCATCCAGAACATCCGCAACAACGTGATCACCATCATCACGCCGGTGGTCGAGGTCGACGGCCGCGAGAAGGTGGTCGACGCGTACAACTACGCCAAGGCGCATCCGGGCGTGAATCGCAACCAGTTGATGATGTACTGGGGCAAGTACGTCCAGCACGACAACAACCGCGACGGCATGGGGCAGTTCCTGGCGCTGACGCGCAACGTCCAGAAGTTCACGCTGCAGTGGAAGCCGACCATCCTGCACGACCTGCACGAGGCGCAGACGCTGCTGTATTCGTCGACCGGCACCGGCCCGTACAACGAGGGGATCGACGCCATCACGGTCAACGAATGGTGGATCCTGGCGCAGAACGACGTCATCGAGATGACGAAGCGCGGCGTGCCGGGCGTGTGGACCTACGGTTTCTACGACGGCTGGACGCCGAACTACATGTTCTTCATGGCCCACATGCATAACGCGACGGGCCGCTTCTACGAAGTACAGAGCTACGGACCCGACACGACCACGGTCGGCGGCGGCCAGAGCCGCGAGTGGTACCGGCCGAACCCGACGCCGCGGAATGTGGCCTGGGGACCGCGCAACAACGTGAACATCCAGCAGTCGGCGCTGCTGTTCTCGCTCGACCGCACGGCGAAGGATCGCGAGTTCTTTCTCGAGAACTATTGGCTGAAGAACAAGCGCGCGGTGGCGAAGGGTGCCGACGGACCGGTGCATGGCTGGGTCATCCCGGCGACGCAACGGCGGAAGGCCGACGCGGCCCAACTGGTCAATGACCTGATGGCGCAGGGCGTCGAGTTCCACACCGCCGCGAATGCATTCAAGAGCGGGACCCTGGACGTGCAGCCCGGTGACTGGATCATTCGTGGAGACCAGCCGTACCGGACCGTGGCCGACATCTACATGTCGATCCAGCGCTTCGCGCCGCAGAATCCATCGCCGTACGACGACACGGGCTGGACGTTGCAGTACACGCGCAACGTCGTGGTGAGTGAGCTGCGCGACTCGTCGTCGCTGGCGCAGCCGATGCGCGCGGTGAGCGGCAAGGTCGTCGCCGCGGGCGGCATCACCGGCAGCGGCAGCACGGTCGTCGTCGAGCACACGGGCGACAACAACCTCGTCACGTTCCGTTACCGCCTGAAGGACGTGAAGATGTCGGCTGCCGAAGCAGATTTCGAAGCCGGCGGCAAGCGCTTCCGGGCCGGGGCCATCGTCATCGCGAACGCGAACACGGCGCAGCTCGATCCGGTCCTCAAGGAACTGGGCCTCAGCGCCTGGGCGATGGCGTCGGCGCCTGACGTGGCGATGCACGACCTCGACATCCCGCGGATCCTGTACCTGCACAACTGGTCGCGCACGCAGGATGAAGGCTGGGTCCGCGCGGCGCTCGAGACGTACGGCGTACCATTCACGTACATGGCGGACAAGGAGCTCGCGGACATGAGCGACCTCCGGTCGCGCTATGACGTCGTGATCTACCCGCACACGGGCGGGAACGCCCAGTCGAACGTGAACGGCATTCCGATGAACGGGCAGCCGGTTCCCTATCGGCGGAGCGCTGAAACGCCGGCGTTCGGTACGCCCGACTCGACGAGTGACATCCGCGGCGGCATGGGCATCACGGGCCTCATGAACCTGTACAAGTTCGTGGAGCAGGGCGGCACGCTCATCACCGAAGGTTCCACGTCGACGCTGTTCCCGGAATACAACCTCACGCCTGGGGTCACGGTCGAAAACCCGACCGGTCTGTTCGTGCGGGGATCGATCCTCCGCGGGATGGTCGCGGACGCCCGCAGCCCGCTGGCCTATGGCATCGGGGAGAACCAGATCCCGGTGTACTTCAACCAGGCGCCCGTGCTCAACGCCGGCGGCGCGCCAAACTTCGGCGGGTTCGGCGGCCGGGGCTCCGCCCTGAGCCAGAACACGTCACCGATGTCGAACCAGCCACCCGTGTCGGCGTTCCCCTCGTTAGGTAACACGGGCATGCCTGAAGCGACGCCGGCACGAGGCGGCGGTGGTGGCGGACGAGGCGGACGAGGCGGAGGACGTGGCGGCGCAGCAGACCCGTCGATGGCACCGCGCGTGGTCCTGCGCTTCCCGACCGACACGACGCAGATGCGGTTGTCCGGCGTTTTGGTGAACGGCACCGCGCTGGCGGGTCGCGCGCAGCTCGTCGATTCGCCGATCGGTGAAGGTCACGTCGTGAGTTTCGGTATCCGTCCGTTCTGGCGCTGGCAGACCCACGGCACCTACATCTTCGGCTTCAACGCCATAATGAATTGGAACGATCTCGCGGCGGGGCGTGAGGGGCGATCCGGGCCCGTCGTTCCTGAGGGAGGACGATAAAGCAGGTAAGGCAGAACACGGAATACACCGAGTAACGGAGAAACACAGATACCACATTTGGTGAAACCCCTGGACGACTTTACGAGGCGTGTTCGATGGCTTCGTAATCAGTCGTCCAGGGGTTTCACCAATGCAGTACCCGCGTTGTGCTGTTTCTCAGCGTATTCCGCGTTCTGCCCTACCCGTCTGTATCACCGCTAGCCGTCGTTATCGTCGTTAACTGGCCTTTACGTACGTAAAACCGGCTTCCTGGGCGCGCACGGCAGCAAAGACACCTGACGGCTGGAGCAGCACACCGGGAAGCACGTGCTGTTTGGCAATCCGCGTGGCCTCCTCCTGGCTCACCTTGTCCGCTGCCACGTCGACCGGCACGACGTCGAGCTCGAAGGCGAGGTTGCAGGCCAGGAAGATCACGCCACGTTCCTGCTGCTTCGGGAGCGCGGCCGCGTCAAACGGCGCCGGTACACCGGTGGATGCGTCGAGCAGGACCGGATTCTTGTCCGTCGGCTGCTGCGTCATCGGATGCGTGACAGCCTTGGCCTTGCCCACGCCGTACTTGTCCCAGAACGCCTGGTCCATCGCCAGGGAGATGGCGTTGTGCCGGAGAATGATGATGAGCGAGGTGTCGGCCGGCGTGGCGCCGAGGAACTGCTGGTATTGGCCCACCCAGGCGTTACCGCGCCAGAGGCCGTAGCCGCTCTCGATTTCAGCCATGTCGAATACGGCCTTGTGCTTGCCGGTCAGTCGGTCCGGCCACGTGAGGTCGAATTCTCCGGCTGCCTGGTTGCTGCCTTCAGCCGCGCATGAGCTGAGGGCCAGCGCCAGCGGCATTGCAGTAAGAGTGGCTGCTCCCGCGGTCACCTTTCCCAGGAAATCGCGTCGGGTTGAGTCCATGGTGACGAATCCTCCAGAACGTGTGGGAGATATTGCTCGCCACAGAAAGACGACAACCGCTGCAGAGGTTCCATACTCGACGAACTCGGCCGTGGGATGCCCTGATGCTTCCCTGAATCACGGCCGACATGCAGGATACGCCACGGCGAGAAAGACCTGATGCCAAAGGGAGGGAAGCGCTGGTGCGAAAACGAGAAATGCCCAAGGGCGCGGCGGCACGAGCAGTCAAAACGGGTCCGGATATCTCCCGCCGTGAGGCCATCGAAGGCATCGCAGGGACGGTCGGCGCGGTGATGGTCTCGGCGGTCCCGGTGGTGGCGACCTCGCAATCCCCCCCCACTTCGACCCCAGGCAGCTCCGCCGGGCCGGGGAGACTGGTGGGTAGTCCCACGTCAGCGCTGGGTTCACGCTCTCCGTTCGCGGCTCCGGGAGCGAGAACGCCGACCGGCCTGGTGGCCGGCAGCTCCCTGACACCGCTGCAGAACCTGTCGGGGACGATCACGCCGTCGGACCTTCATTTCGAGCGACATCACGCGGGCGTGCCGGTGATCGATCCGTCAACGCACCGGTTGATCATTCACGGACTCGTCGACCGTCCGCTCGTACTGACCGTTGACGAGATCAAGCGCTTTCCGCAGGTCACGCGCGTCCACTTCGTCGAGTGCTCGGGCAACGGTCGCGCGGCCTGGGTGAACCCGGCGCCAGACATGACGCCGCAACGCACCGACGGCATGACGAGCAATTCCGAGTGGACGGGCGTGCCCGTCTCCACGTTGTTTCGCGAGGCCGGAGCGCAGGCCGCCGCCACCTGGTTCCTGGCCGAAGGCGCCGACGCGTGCCTGATGACGCGCAGCATCCCCATGGAAAAGGCGCACGACGATGCGCTCATCGTGTGGGCGCAAAACGGAGAGCCCCTGCGCCCCGAACAGGGATTTCCGCTCCGACTCCTGCTCCCCGGCTGGGAAGGAAACTCGAATGTCAAATGGCTGCGACGGCTCGAACTCGGGCTCCAGCCGTGGATGACGCGATGGGAGACGTCGAAGTACACCGACCCGCTCAAGGACGGCACGGCCCGGATCTTCAGCTTCGTGATGGATGCCAAGTCGATCATCACCTCTCCGGCGGTACCGGCCCGGCTCGAGGCGCACGGATGGCGTCCGGTCTCGGGCGTGGCCTGGTCGGGTCGCGGCCGCATAACGAGTGTCGAGGTGAGCACGGATGCCGGCACGACGTGGCAGGCGGCCGAGCTGGTCGGCCCGGTGCACCCGAAAGCGCACACGAGGTTCTCGATGATGTGGAACTGGGACGGACAGCCGGCGACGCTGTTGAGTCGAGCGACCGATGAGACGGGCTATGTGCAGCCGACAAGGGCTGCACTGATCGAGGCCCGCGGTATCGGCACCGACTACCACAACAATTCGATCCGCGGGTGGCGTGTGGATGCTGACGGAGCGGTCTCGTTCCACTGGGAGACGTGATGCGCCATCACGAGGCCACAGGTCACAGGCGACGGGTCACCGGTGCGGTGCTGCTCCTGATCGGCGCGGTGACGGCGGCGTGCCAGGGTTCCGGCGCGGCGCAGACCGATGTGCCGGACACGTATGGAATCGGGTCGGCGGCGAGTGCCGCGGACATCGCCGCCATGAACACCGATGTCGGGCCCGGAGGTGAAGGACTTCCTCCCGGGCGCGGAGACGCCGCCCAGGGAGCGCAACTCTACGCCGCCAAATGCGCCAGCTGCCACGGCATCAACGGTGAGGGGGCACCGGGACCGCCACCCGGCCCGCGACTCGTCGGTCGCGAGCCCCGCGAAGGATTCGGGTTTGGAAACGACCGGAAGCTCGTTCGAACGATCGGCAACTACTGGCCCGAAGCGACCACCTTGTTCGACTACATCAGGCGGACAATGCCGCTGCAGGAAGCAGGTTCGCTCTCGGACGACCAGGTCTACAGCCTGACGGCCTATCTCCTGGTCGCGAATGAAATCCTGCCTGCGGGTGCGACGCTCGATTCCGCATCCCTGATGGCGGTGCGGATGCCGGCCAAGGACCGGTTCGTGCCGGACAACCGGCGCGGCGGGCGCGAGGTGAAGTAGTGCGCTTCCTGGAAACACCGAAGGATCGCGCCGGGCTGCTCATCCTCGCCCTTGGCGTCGCGATCCTGCTCGCCCTGGCGCCGTTCCTGAGCGGTCTCCTTGGGGCCGCAGTGCTGTACGTGATCTTCATCCCCATGTATCGCCGGCTGGGCCGCGTCATGCCCAGCGGCCTGGCGTCGGCGATCACGCTCATCGTGGCGATCATCGTCATCGCGCTCCCGCTCGCGTGGTTGATCGGTGTGCTGGTGGATCGCGTGCCGGATGCGATGCGGAGCCTGCAGAGCGGCGTGCTGCTCGACCGGCTGTCGCAGGTGCGGATCGGCAATGTCAATCTCGGCGCGGAGATCGCCGAGGCCTCCGGCACGCTGGTCCAGTGGGTGTCGGCGCAGGCGTTAGGCGTCGTCGGCGGCGCGGCCAGTGCATCGCTCAACCTGGTCATCGCGTTTTTCGGCCTGTACTACATGCTGCACTCCGGGGACGCGCTGTGGACGGGGTTCCATGGCTACGTCCCCTTCTCGAGCGGCACCGCCGACGCGCTACGGC
>CBIHMX010000146.1:0-6603 GCA_966211115.1 uncultured Gemmatimonadaceae bacterium
GGCCCATCACCGGCACATGGAACGACGCCTGGCGGAAAGGCGCCGTTCCCGCCCGGAACGTCATTGCCATCCTGCCCGGCTCCGACCCGGCGCGTGCCAACGAGTACGTGCTCGTTGGCGCGCATAACGATCACACGGGCATCAGCGGAACAGTGGTCGAGCACGACTCCATTCGCGCCGTCAACATGGTCACGCGCCGGCAGGGAGCCAACGATCCCTCGTGCATACCGACCGCGGACCAGCAGCGTCGCATCGATTCGATGATCGCCCACGCGCGCAGTGTGAGGCCGCCGCGGCGTGACTCGATCTCCAACGGCGCCGACGACGACGGTTCGGGCAGCATGGTCATGGTGGAAATCGCCGAGCGCTTTGCGCGCGAAAAGCCGGCCCGCTCCATCATCTTCATTTCGCATCAGGGCGAGGAAGGAGGACTGCGAGGCTCGCGCTGGTTCGTGGATCACCCGACCGTGCCACTCGAACAGATCGTGGCCGCGCACAACATGGACATGGTGGGCAAGGGACGCGTGACCGAGGTGAAGTACGGCGGCCCGTCATCCATACAGATGCTTGGCGCCCGGCGGCTCTCGCGCGAGTTCGGGGACATCATCGATTCGGTCAATGCCGTCCGGGAAGAGACGATGGCAATCGACCGATCGTGGGACGCGACCACGAACCCCATGCGGCGGTTCTGCCGGAGCGACCAGGTGAACTACGTCCGGAAGAACGTACCGGTGGTCTACATCTCGCTCGGCTATTCGCACGACTACCATCAGGTCACCGACGAGCCGCAGTACATCGATTATGAGCATTCTGCTCGGCTGGGGCGGTTTGTCTACGACATCATGACAGCCGTCGCGAACCGGCGCGACAAGCCTGCCATTGCCGGACCGGATCCTTCTTACCCCGCCTGTTAACTGCGATTTGCACGGGTAGAGCGCGAACGCGGACGGCGCAGAGGACTCTGATTACCGCGGGTACTTCGTTGGAGAGAATTTGGACACCCACCTGTCGGCGAACGATTTGAGACCGGCCCCGGGGGGGTCCAGGTTCTCGCCAATGCAGTCTCGGCGGCCACCCGTGTCGTCAGCGTTATCCGCGTTCAGGCTTTCCCGCGTGAATCGAAGTTTGCACACCAGCGAGGACACGTCACCGTCCCGCTTTCAGGACGAAGCACAGCGTCACCTAGAAAACAGAACGACTTACAACGACCTCGACCAGAAACGAGGCGACGCATCGTCATACGGCGCAATGTGATACGCGTCCTCCGAAAATGGAGCCGTTCAGGAACCGGCGCGGACATTCCGGCGGCACATGGCATGCCATAACGAGGGTCAACTGTGTACCATGCCGTCAGTCAGTTCTCGTACACGAGGCGTCCCATGAGAACAAATCTGTCTCGCTCGTCCATGCTCGGCGCACTGCTTCTTCTGCCGGTCTCCGCATCGTTCGCGCAGGACCCGGCTTCGGCGAGAACCGTCGCCTACTACTCGGCGGAGGAGCTGGACAACCTCGTCGCGCCCGTCGCCCTCTATCCTGATGCGCTGCTCGCGCAGATCCTGGTGGCGTCGACGTTTCCGGAGCAGATCGAGGTTGCGGCGCAGCACATTCGTGAACACGGCAACCGTGACATCGACAACCAGGGCTGGGACCTGAGCGTGAAGGCGGTGGCGTATTACCCGCCCGTGCTGAACATGCTGTACAGCCAGGAAGACTGGGCGTCCGCGTTAGGCCAGGCGTATGCCGGGCAATCCGGCGACGTGATGGACGCGGTGCAGCGCCTGCGTGAGATGGCCCGGGAGCAGGGCAACCTGGTATCGACACCGGAGCACACGGTCACGTACGACCGCGACCGCATTGTCATCGTCCCGGCGAATCCGCAGGTCATCTACGTCCCCACCTACGACCCGGCGATCGTGTACGTGCGCCCGGTCTTCGGGATGCGGTTCCATGGCGGCTACTTCTCGTTCGGTATCGGCTTCCCGATCGGTTCGTGGCTCGTCTACGACATGGACTGGTGGGGCCGCCGCGTCTACTACGATGGCTGGTATGGTGGCGGCTGGAGGTACCGTGCCCGCCCGTACATCCATATCTCACCCGTGTACGTGCATCCGCGGCACCGCATCATCAACATCAACGTCAACATCTTCTCGCGCCGCGTGGATTACCGGAACCTGGACCGCCGGTATCGTTATGTCCGGCATTCGGTCCGGTTCGATCGCCCGGACCGCCCGCGTTATGCGGATCGGGGCGGCTATCGCGATCGTGACGACCGTCGCGGTCCCATCGAAGTTCTCCGCGACCGGTATGGCCGGGACCGGGACGGCCGTCCCGATGGTGTGCGAGGTGATCGTGACAACGACCGCATCGGTGATCGCACGTCATCCTTCGACGATTTCCGTCCGGATCGTGGTGGAAACGACCGAGACGCACGCGTTCGCGAGCCGGAACGCTCCGGCTTCGGCGTGATCGAACGCCAGCGCGAACCTCAGCCGCAAACACGTGGTCGCGTCGAGTCGAACGACAAGGCCAGGGTTCAGGGCGGGAACAGCCGCAACGCGCGCCCGCAGGCACCGGTCTTCACCGCGCCGCAACGGTCCGCGAGCGAGAAGCCGAGCGGCAACGCAAGCGCTCGTAGCCAGACCAGCGCGCCCCGTGGTAATGCGCGCCCGGCACCAACGGTGCTTCGATCGCAGCCACGCACCACCCAACCGAAATCGTCAGGCAGCGGACGGGTACAAGGATCGACCCTCCGTAGCTCGCGTCCGTCGTCGTCCTTCCAGTCGCAGCCAAGAGCCGCGACGCGAAAGTCGAGCGGTGGGCAGGTCTCCAGGCCCTCCGCCGCGCGATCGGCGCCGAGCCGGCCGTCCGCGAGTTTCTCCGGCGGTGGCGGCGGTGGGAAAGTGAAAGCCAGTGGAGGCGGGGGCGGTGGTAGTGCCCGCGCTGCCAGTGGCGGCAAGAGCAAGGGTGGTGGAGGAGGAAAGGGCCGCAAGCCATAACAGCGGTCCACAGGAAAGTGGCCAACGGATTCCCCCGGTTGGCCGCTTTCTTTTTTTCAGCCTGTCACCGCGACGAGGCGCGGCTGGAGTCCGCCGGCGACGTCACCATGTCCAACCAGGCGCGCGCGGCGCGCTCTGCCGGCAGCCACGCCGTCGGATGGTGAGGCACGCGTGCGTCGCCCCGCGGGGCCAAGGTCCGTGCATCGAGGTCGCCGAGGTAGCCAGACTTCTCCTCGAGTTTCGCCAGGGAACCGTCGCGATGACGCGCACGCAGCTTCAGCACCTCGTCGAAGAACACGAGCGACACATCCCGTGACTTCCCGACGACGTGCCCGACACCGGGCTCCTCGGCCAGCGCCCACAGTGCGCCGCCGCGCCGGTTCACCGCGAACAACCCGGCGATGGTGTTGTTACGGAACGCGAGGTCCTTGCCGCCGATGAAGAGCATTCCCGGCACCTCGCGTGCCGCCTTCGACAGCAGCGCCGAGTAGTAGATCCCACCCTTGTTCACGGCGAACGCCATCACGCGTTCCGGTTTCCATGCGACGAACTCGTAATTGAACTGTCCTCCTGCCGACATGCCCCAGAGCAGGAGCGGTGCATCGGTGATCTCGGGATGTCGGGAGCGTTCGGCGAACCGACTGATGGCGCTCAGCAAGGCATTCCCACTGCCGCGCGAGACGGCGATGTATTCCTCGATGAAGCCCTGCTCGTGAGGCTTGTCGGTAAAGCGACAGGCGACGATCGCGAGTGCATGCTCGGTGGCGAACTTCTGCCACACCGTATCCTGCGCCATCGCGCGGCCATCGCCGTTCGAACCCGGCACCAGAACGAGGACACCGCGGAGCTCCGCGCTTCCGGGCGCCCAGAATCGAAACTGGGCCTTGTCGAAATTCGCGCCCGGTGGAAGTGAATCGTCCAGAACGGACTGCGACGCCGACTCGACGGTCAGGGTCAGCAGCAGCGAAGCAGCGAGCAGGAGGATGCGCATGGGGTTCAGGGCTCGGAATCGATCAGGATGTACCCACGGTCTACGTCGACGGCGACACTGACGTTCGCCTCCGGCGTGAGCCCCTTGAGCACGTCACTGGCCAGGAAGTGATGCACGTGCAGGCCGGCGTTGACCGCCTTGTTGCAGGTACAGGACATTTCTTCGACGGCCACATCGTACTCATCACCACCCAGCGCCAACGTCAGCGGCGCATCGGCCGATAGCAGGCGATCGGCGAGCGAAGCGGGGATTTCCAAACGTCCATCACCGGGCGTTTTTCGCGACACGACAGTTCGCACGATCAGCATGATTCGGCGCTCCACGGCATTACGGAAGGTACCTGTCCGAACCCCGCTGCAGAATCTCGCTACCCCTCGCGTTCCCATGATGAAGGCGCCCTGACTGCCTGGTCGCACCATGCGGCATGGAACGCCCAACGATCGACGACGCTCGCGCCGTGCTCCAGCGTTTCTTCGGCTACCCTGACTTCCGCGTCGCGCAGCTCCCCGCTATCGAATCAGTGCTTTCCGGTCGTGATTCGGTGATCGTGTTGCCGACCGGCGGAGGAAAGTCGATCTGCTTCCAGGTACCGGCACTCTGCCTCCGGCGCATGACGGTCGTGGTTTCTCCGCTCATCTCGCTGATGGCCGACCAGGTACAGGCTCTGGAACAGAAGGGTATCGGCGCCACGTACCTGAACAGCACGCTGACGCCTGACGAGACATCGGCGCGCGTTGAACGGATTCGTCGAGGTGATGTTCGCCTCCTGTACGTGGCGCCGGAGAGACTGGCCGTGGGCTCGACGTCGAAACTCCTCGCCGAAACCGGCGTCGACCTCCTGGCGATCGACGAGGCGCATTGCGTGAGCGAATGGGGTCAGGACTTTCGTCCGAGCTACCTGAAGCTGCCAGAACTCCGCCGGAGTATCGGCGACCCTCAGACCGTCGCGCTCACCGCCACCGCCACGCCGGGCGTTCGTCGCGACGTGGCGCGGCTGCTGGAACTCCGCACGCCTGATGAAATCGTCGGCGGATTCGACCGGCCAAACCTGACGTTCCGGATCCAGGTCGTCGAGAACGACGCTGAGCGCAATGCCGCGATGGTCGGCCGCCTCCGCAACGCGACCGACCCTTGCGTCGTGTATGCCGCGACGAGACGACAAGTCGAGCAGGTCGCGCGAATCCTCTCGTCAGGCAGGGTGAACGCGGTCCCTTACCATGCCGGGTTGCCTCCGGAGCGGCGGGCCCGCGCCCAGGACGCGTTCATGCAGGGAACGGCGCAGGTTATCGTGGCCACGAACGCCTTCGGCATGGGTATCGACAAACCGAACGTCAGGCTCGTGCTGCACTATATCCATTCCGGATCGCTCGAGGATTACTACCAGGAAGCAGGCCGCGCAGGGCGCGACGGGAATCATTCGCATTGCCTGCTCCTCTTCAGCGAGCGTGATCGGTCCGTGCACGACCGGATGCGCGAGCGCGGACAGGTGTCGGGCGATGTCTTGCGACGCGTCTGGCTGTACCTGGCGGCGATGTCATCCGGCCGACGCGCGGTCCCGCTCGACGAAGCCATGCTCGCTTCGCGTCTGGGGGGCCTCACGCCGGAACTGGTTTCGCGAGCGCTCGGCGTCCTCGAGGTGCGGGGACTCTTTCCCATGATCTCGCGCCCGGACCAGGTCAGGGTTCGATTGCTCGCCTCGCCGCTGCGGATCGAATGCGAACGAGAGTCGCTCAGTAACGCAGCTTGCGCCCTGCTATTGCGGGTGGCGGAGCAGGTTGGCGAGTCGCAGGACTGGATCAATTGGCCGGTGCGTGGACACGGACAGTCGGCTCACCGGTTCACCGCGGCAGTACACGAATTGGAGAGCCGGCAGCTTCTTTGCGTCGACTCGCCCCCCTGCCAGGCCGTTGTACCACGCGATAGCCTCGCTCGCCAACACCTGGAGCGCACGATCCTGCACCTCAGAACGCGACGTGCCGCGGAACGCCGAAAGCTTGATGCCATGGTTGGTTACGCGACAGAGCTAATGTGCCGTCGCAAGTACCTCCTGCAATACTTCGGGGACAGCTTGGCCGAAAGCATGCGCTGCGGGGAGTGTGACGTCTGTTCACCAACCTGAATACCGGTCGAGGTTGAACGACCGACTACTTTCCGCGTGGATTTCGATCTCATTCCGGTTCAGCCATGCACGACCATCTCTATTTCAACGAACAGCACCTGGCGGTGAGGGAGACCGTTCGCGCCTTTGCGCGCGATGAGGTCGCCCCCATAGCCGCCAGGTACGACGCGTCAGCCGAGTTTCCCTGGCCGACGATCGCGCGCATGGCTGAACTGGGATTCCTCGGCGTGCCTTGGGCGGAAGAGTATGGCGGCGCGGGGCTGGACATCCTGAGCTACGTGATGGTGATCCACGAACTGGCGAAGGTCGACGCGTCGCACGGGCTCACCGTTTCCGCGCACACGACGTTAGGCACCTCGCCCATCATGAACTTCGGGACCGCGGCGCAAAAGGAGCGGTATGTGCCGCTGCTGGCGTCGGGCCGCGTCATGGGTGGATTTGGGCTGACCGAGGAAAGCGCCGGCAGCGATGCGGCGGGCACCCGGACCCGGGCGGTC
>CBIHMX010000147.1:0-6597 GCA_966211115.1 uncultured Gemmatimonadaceae bacterium
GGTTCAGGCAGGGCAAGTGGCGGAATATCCGGGTCGAGATAGAACCCGCAAGAACTTAGTTGAAGGCTCACCCCCGATCTCACGACCTCACGGTCTCATGATCTCACGACTCACGGTCTCACGGTCTCACGCCCTCACGAATGAAGTACCTACCCGCCCTTGCGATCCTGACCATCGGATCGTGGACATCATCCATCGCCGATCGCAAGGACATCCAGCTCGATAACAACCGCTTTTCGCCGTCGATGATCACGGCGCAAGCCGGCGATACGCTCGTCTTCACGAACGGGCGCGGCGGGCCACATAACGTGCAGTTCGCAGAGGATTCGATCTCCGACGCCGTGCACCGGCTCCTCGATGCCGCAATGCCGGACCGGCCGAAGACCGCGTGGTCACGCAACATCCAGCTGGCGGGTCCACTGCTCGTGCTCAACGGTGACACCTACAAGGTCATCGTGCCCGCGCTCCCGCCTGGCCGCTACCGCTTCTTCTGTTCACCGCATGTCGGCGGCGGGATGCGCGGCGAACTGATCGTCGTGCCGTAAGGCAAGTCCTAGTCGGCGCGAAGCGCCAGCATCGGATCGGCCTTCGCTGCCCGACGTGCCGGGAGCAGACTGGCCACGACCGTGACGGCGAGCAGCGTAATGCCCGCACCCGCATAAATGATCGGGTCGCGCGGCGACGTCTCGTACAGCATTCCCTCGAGCACACGGCTCGCCGCCAGCGCAACGCTCAGCCCGACGCCCACTCCCGCAGCGACCGGCAGCACGCCGCGAACCACCGTCAGCCGCAGCAGGTTGCCGCCGGATGCGCCTAACGCCACCCGCACGCCGAATTCGTGCTGCCGCTGCGCCACGGTGAACGCTACCACGCTGTACAACCCGATCGCCGCCACCAGCAGCGACAATGCGCCGAAGATCGTGAACATCGTCGCGCCCAGGGTCCACGACCGCGTCTGGCGGCCAAGGCGGTGCGCCAGCGGACGAACCTCCGCGTACGGCAGGTTCGGGTTCACCGACTGGATCAGTCGCCGCAACGGCTCCGCGAGCGTCGCCGGCTTGCGCGTGGTGCGCGCGATGAACGAAAAGCCGAAGAACGTCACCGAACGGTCGTACACCGCCGGATCGAGCTGGTCGAGCGGCCGGAAGATCATCGTGACTGGCGATTCGACGAGCTCCTGGCGGCGGGCATCGGTGACGATGCCGATGACCGTCGTGCATGGCATCGTGTCCGCGCCAATTCGCACGCACTGCCCGATGGGATTCAGCCCCGGCCAGAAGGTGCGCGCGGCGGTCTCGTTGATCACCGTCACCAGTTCGGTTCCGGCGCGGTCGGACTCCGTGAACAGCCTCCCCTCGAGGAGCCGGATGCCAAGAACCTTGAAGTAGTCCGGCGTCACGGCGTACTGGCTCGGGTTGTTCCGCTCCTTCGGCTGTTCACGCCCGGGCACGTGCAAGCTGGTCCCCCATCCCATGCCGAACGACAACCCGACGGACGTCGCCGCGGCCGTGATCCCCGGGATCTCCGTCGCGCGGGCGGTCGCCTGCCGGAACACTTCGCGTGCCTCGGCGTTGCTCATGCCGACGCTGGCATGTTGGACCCCGGCGGCCAGCACCCGGTCGATGTCGATGCCTAATGGCGTGTTCATCACGTTCTGCAGGCTGCGGACGAAGAGTCCCGCTCCCGCCAGCAGGATGAGCGCCATCGCCGCCTGTCCGGCGATCAGCAACGACCGCGTGAACGTGCGCGTCCCTCCGCCTTCGCGCACGCCGGCCTTCAGCGCCGACGTCAGCTCCGGTCGGCTCGCCTGAAGTGCGGGAAGCAGCGACGTAAGCATGCCGGTGCCGATCGCGGCGATCGCCGTGAACGCGAGCATCCGGCTGTCGACCGGGGACCCGCTCCACGCCGTGTCCCCGAGCAGCAGCGTGCGGATGAACCCGGACGACCACTGCGCGCACAGCAGTGCGCCGAGTCCCCCCAGCACGGACAGGACGAGTCCCTCGACCACGAGTTGCCGGACGAGTCGCCCACGGGTCACGCCGAGCGCGAGCCGGATCGCAATCTCCCGGCGCCTGCCTGACGCGCGGACGAGGAGCAGGTTGGCGACGTTGGCGCACGCGATGAGCAGTACGATGATCGAGACGCCGCCGAGGAGTTGCGACACGCGCACCTCGGCCGATCGCGCGCCCAGCCCATACGAACGGATTGATTTCCCGGGCACGATCGAGCTGAACTCCACCGACTGTGAATCCGGACTGGCGCGGAAGCGTGGGCTCGCATTCGGCGTCGCCGCTACACGCTCACGCTCCCCGGCGCGAAAGACCGCCGTGGCTTGGGCCTTCGCGCGTTCCACGTTCGCGCCGGGCCTGAGCCGCGCGATGATGGTGAGCCATTGCGAGTTCCGGGTGGTCGCCCAGTCCGTGCTTTTGGCAAATCGCAATCCACCGGCCGCGGCAATCGGAATCCAGACGTCGATGTCGCTCAATTCCACGCCGGTGAAGCCTTCTGGCGCCACGCCCACGATGGTATAGCGATCCATGCCCAGGTCGAGCGTGCTGCCGATCGCGTCGTCGCGACCATCGAACTGTCGCCGCCAGAAGTTGTACCCGATCACGGCCAGGTGCTGCGGGTTGGCCTCGCCGGCTTCGTCTTCCTGGAAGAAGCGGCCACGGTGGGGGCGGACGCCTAACAACAGAAAGTAGTCCGGGCTTACCTGTACCCCCGGTATCCGGCGCGCGCCGGCGCCACGGCCCAGCGGGTAATAGTCACGGTTCGCCAGGCCCGAGACCGTGGTCACCGCAACCTGCTCGAATTCGCTCACGCCCGCCGCCAGATCCTTGTACAGCCGGTACGGTTGCGACGACTGGACGCCTTCGTTGCCGAACCAGCGCGTGTGGACCTGGACGACGTTATCGACGTCCACGATGTGGGCCGGGGTCCGCAGCAGCAGCCGGTCGAGGATGCTGAACATGGTGACGTTCGCGCCGATGCCAAGCGAAAGCGTGAGGATGACCATCGCCGCGAATCCGGCATGCAACCGGAGTCCGCGCGATGCGTATCGAACGTCCTGCACCAGGAACTCGAACCAGTTGGCGAACGTGCGTCCTGTGGCGTTTGGCAATGGTTCCCCGGAATGGTCTGGTCCTTCGACAGAACGTACGGCGGAAGCGTTTCGCGGTCGATCTTGCCGTCCGTTCGCCCCGTCTCCCAATTAGCGGACGGCATTTGCCGGGACATCGACGTTCTCCCAATCCGGCCAGCAAGGAGTCGTCCCATGCGTGTGGTGTTCAACGCGACCATCGTTGCCCTGTCCATCGTTCCGCTTGCCCTTCCGGCGCAGCAGATAACGACCAGCGCGCTCAGTCCGCTGACCTTCCGGTACATCGGGCCCGTCGGCAATCGCCTGTCTTCCGTGTCGGGCGTGGTCGGCGATCCGCTGACCTACTATGCCGGCGCCGCGACCGGAGGCGTCTGGAAGTCCACTGACGGCGGTATCATCTGGCGGCCGGTGTTCGACGCGCAGGAATCACATGCGGCCGGCGCACTGGCGGTGTCGACGTCGGATCCGGCGATCGTGTGGGTCGGCACGGGTGAGCCGCACATCCGCTCGAACGTCTCGGTGGGTGACGGCGTCTACAAGTCGACCGACGCCGGCGAAACGTGGACGAACATGGGGCTGCGCGCGACCGGCCGCATCAGCCGCGTCGTCATCCATCCGTCGAACCCGGACATCGTCTACGTCGCGTCGTTAGGCCACGCGCACGGACCACAGCGCGAGCGTGGCATCTATCGCACGACGGATGGCGGCAAGACGTGGAACCAGGTGCTGTTCGTGAACGAGAACGTCGGCGCGTCCAGCCTGGTGATGGATCCCAACAACCCTCGCATCCTGTTCGCCGGCATGTGGGAGATCGTCGTGAACACCTGGGGCCGCGAGAGCGGCGGTCCCGGCAGCGGGATCTACATGTCCCGCGATGGTGGCGACACGTGGACCAGACTGCAGGGGAACGGGTTGCCGAGGTTGCCCGTCGGCAAGATCGACGTCTGCATGACGCCGGCGGATTCACGTCGCGTTTACGCGTTGATCGAAACCGGCGATGGCGTGCCATGGAAAGGCCAGCCGACCGAAAGCGGAGAGCTCTGGCGCTCCGACAACGGCGGCCAGACGTGGCAGCTCATGAGCCACGACCGCAACTTCGGCGGCCGCACCGGCTACTACAACCAGTGCCGCGTTTCCACCGATGATCCAGACGAAGCGTATTTTCTCGCCGCGTCGTTCATCAAGACCATCGATGGCGGACGCACGGGGCAGAACCAGAACGGCCTGCGCAGTCCCGGCGGCGACCACCACGATCTCTGGATCGACCCGGAGAACGGCAACCGGATGATCGGTGGAAACGACCAGGGGATCGGCATCACGCTGAATCGCGGCGAGACATGGCAACGCGTCCACCTCCCGATCGCGCAGATGTACCACGTCACGATGGACAACGCGATTCCCTACAACGTGATGGGCAACCGGCAGGACGGCCCGTCCACACGGGGCCCGAGCAATTCACTCTATGGCGGCGGGATCGCGCGAGGCGATTGGTTCGCGGTCGGCGGGGGCGAGAGTGGATTCGCGACGCCGGACCCTCGCGACCCTGACGTGGTCTGGTCGAGTGCATCGGGTTCCGGCGCGCGCGGCGGCATCGTCACTCGCATGGACGTGCGCAATCGGCACGTGCGAAACGTCGAAGTCTGGCCGCAAAGCACGGGCGGATGGGCAGCCGAGTCGCTCAAGTACCGCTTTCAGTGGACGTTCCCGCTCCTGTTCTCACCGCACGACGGGAACACGCTGTACGTGACGAGCCAGCACGTGCATCGCACGACCAACGGGGGCCAGAGCTGGCAAGTGATCAGCCCCGACCTCACCACCAACGACAAGTCGAAACAGAAGATTTCGGGCGGACTGACGCCCGACAACATCGGTGTCGAGTACTGCTGTGTGATCTACGCGTTCGACGAGTCGCCGTCTCAGGCGGGCGTCCTCTGGGCGGGGACCAACGACGGCAAGGTGCAGGTGAGCCGTAACGCCGGCGGAAGCTGGACGGATGTCACCGCCAACCTTCCCGGTTTTCCGAAGGATGCCACGGTTCGAATGATCGATGCGTCGAAGTGGAGCGCGGGGAAGGCCTATCTCATTGCCGAAGCGCACATGGTGGGCGATTTCAAGACGTATGCCTACAAGACGACGAACTTCGGGCAGACCTGGACGCCGATCACGAAAGGCATCCCGGTCCATCCGCTGAGCTTCGGTCGTGCCATCCACGAAGATCCCGTCAGGCAGGGACTGCTGTACCTCGGCACCGAGAACCGGATCTACATCTCGTTCGATGACGGCGAGAACTGGATGCCGTTCATCAACAACCTGCCGCCGACGCCGATGTACGACCTGAAGGTGCAAACGCACTTCAACGACCTGGTCGTGGGCACGTACGGGCGTGGCTACTGGATCATGGATGACGTGACACCGCTGCAGCAGTTGACGCCGCAGGTCGCGTCGTCAGCCTCGCACCTGTTCAAGCCGCGCGACGCGTACCGGTTCCACCAGCGCACGCAGCCGATGACCATGCCGAACGACATGACCGCCGGCGAGAACCCGGATCCGGGTGCATACATCAGCTACTGGTTAGGCAGCGTGCCGCGCGGCAACGTTACCATCCGGATAACGGATGCGTCGGGCGCCGTCGTGCGGACTCTACCCGGTACGCGGCAGCAGGGGATCAACCGCGTCGTCTGGAATCTCACCGACACGCCGTCCATTCCCATCCGCATGCGCACGACGCCGCTCTACGCGGAGTGGGTGGACCTCGGCCCCAATCGGGTTCGCACGCAGGGGAACGGCATCTCGCTGTTGCAGCCGCCGGGAACGTACACGGTGACGATGGAAGTGGATGGCCGCACGCACACGCAGCCGCTGCGGGTACTGAAGGACCCGAACTCCGAAGGCACCGAGGCGGACATCGCGGCACAGCTTGCCGCGGTGAAGGCCATGCGGGTCGACCACGACTCGGCCGCGTCGGCGATTAATCGCATCGAGTGGACGCGCCGGCAACTGCTCGACCTCGAGGCGATCCTTCGTGACCAGGGCGGGACAGGTGCCGCCGAGATCCTTCGACAGAGCGAGGCGCTCACGCAGAAGCTGATTGGCGTCGAGGAGCACCTGATTCAGTTGCGTGTGACCGGCACGGGACAGGACGGCGTGCGGTGGCCGGCGCAAGTGGCGGAACGGTTGCGCTACCTGATCGGCAACGCTGCGTCGGCCGACTTCCGCCCGACGGATCAGGCAGGCGAAGTGCACCAGGTGTTGAAGGTCCAACTGGAGGACGCGCGCAGAAATCTCCAGATGATCCTGCAAACCGACCTGCCAGCACTCAACCGGTTGCTGCAACAGCGAAACCTGCCGGGCATCATCCTCCACTGAGGACAATGGGGTCGACTCGATTGCACCTGGTCGCGCGAAAGCACCTCAATCGAGTCTGACCCATTGATGACGCCGCGACCCAGCGTCTCGGCGTGAAAGTGGTGTTGACGGGCACCCTCGATCAGCAATGT
>CBIHMX010000148.1:0-6584 GCA_966211115.1 uncultured Gemmatimonadaceae bacterium
CCTGAAGTTCAATCCAGCCGACATCAACGCGAAAGTCATGGTCGCCGCGATGGGTCAGGCCATCTTCTCGCTGTCACTGGGTGGCACGTTCATGGTCGTCTATGGCTCGTACCTCAAGCCACAGGATAGCCTGTCGAGTAACGCATTCTGGACCGCGTTCGGTGACACCTCGGCGGGCCTGCTGGCAGGCCTGGCGATTGTGCCTGCAGCCATAGCTCTGGGAATGGAGCCGTCGCAGGGACCAGCGCTCCTTTTTTCCACGCTGCCAGCGATGTTTGCCGCGATCCCCCTCGGTTGGCTGTTCGGATTCCTGTTTTTTGCAGGCTTGTTTGGTGCAGCGTATCTCTCGGACGTGGCCGCCTTCGAGGTACTCGTCGCCGGCCTGACGGACAACACACGGGTCGGACGCACTCGCGCGGTGTGGACGATGTCGGGGGTGATTTTTCTGCTGGCGATTCCGCCGTCAATCAACAACCGGATCTTCATTCCCTGGGACCTGGTCTTCGGTTCAGGGATGCAGACGCTGGGATCTCTTGTGGCGGTGCTCACGGTCGCCTGGTGCCTGAATCGATCCTCCGCCTTGAAAGCCATGGCCGGTGAGGGAGCGCCGGTGCCGGCCTGGCTCTTCCACTGGATACGATTCGGGATACCGGCGGCGATACTTTCGGTCGGCGCCTGGTGGCTGATGACGTCCGTCTTCGGTACAATTGCCGGCGTCTGATGCCCGTCTCCATCTCGAGTTCCCGGCTGATTTACGATGCGCTCAAGGGCGCGGGCGTGCGTGTCGTCTCCGCTCTGCCCGAGACCTGGCTCGTGCACCTCATTCGCATGGCTGAAGACGATCCCGAGATGATCCTTGTTCGCCTGGCCAAAGAGGAGGAAGGCGTCGGGATCTCGGCGGGAGCTCATTTTGCCGGCGTGAAGTCGGCGATGTTGATGCAGAATCACGGATTCCTGGCGAGTGTAAACGGCATCGTGTCGTGCGCTCAGCTCTACCGCATTCCGCTCCTGATGCTGATCAGCGCGCGCGGAGAGTTCGGCGAGCGTGATCCGTGGCAGACCGAGGGTGGCCTGGTGACGACGCACCTGCTCGACGCGTTGCGCATTCCGTTTGATCGGCTCGACGCCGGTGATCATGTCGCGAAGCGAATCGCCAAGGCGCAGACCCTGGCATACTCTGCCAGCCGGCCGGTGGCCCTGCTGCTCGGCCGCGACCTGATGTGGGAGGACGCGTGAAGCGTGTCGATGCGATTCGATCGATCTATGCGGACCTCGAAATCGAGGGGCGCGTGGTGGTGACGATCATGGGCGCGGTGGCCGCCGAGCTACAGGGACTTGGGCATCGTCCGAACTTCTTTTACCTGCAGCATGCGATGGGGATTGCGTCCTCCCTCGGCCTGGGGATCGCGCTGTGCCGCCCTGAGCTCAAGGTGATCGTGCTCGACGGCGACGGATCGCTGCTGATGAACCTGGGCGGCTTGACGACGCTCGCGCGGTACCGGCCGCGCAACCTCATCCACGTCGTGTTCGACAACGAAAGCCTTCTGTCGGTAGGCGGGTTCCCGACGGCCACGTCAACCGGAAGTGACCTGGCCGGGATGGCGAAAGCGGCGGGGATCCCGCGAACCGCCGTGGCGCGGACGCCTGACGAGTTCACAGCCACTTTTGGCGACGCGCTCAGGGCGGAAGACCTGACCACGCTGGTCGTGAAGGTGGAGGCAGTGGGGCCGGCGGCCTTCGTCACCGACCTTTCGCTTCTCGAGAATCGCTACCAATTCCAGCGTCACCTCCAGAATCTCAAGCACGGGACCTAACGATGTCGGTGCTCACCCAACTCGTCGCCGAGCTGAACGCAGGCACGCTCAAGGTCGTTGACCTGACGCAGCCACTGGGACCGGACACGCCGGTCATTGGCTTGCCGCCGCAGTTCGGCTCGTCGCCGGGCGTGACGATGGAAGTCATATCGCGGTTCGACGACAAGGGGCCAGCCTGGTACTGGAATGTGTTGCACCTGGGCGAACACACCGGTACGCACTTCGACGCGCCAGTTCACTGGATTACCGGGAAAGACCTGCCGGATAACTGCTGCGATTCGATTCCGGTACGCCGTTTCGTGGGTCCGGCTTGTGTCATCGACGTAACGAAGGAAGTCGCGAAGGACAATGACTTCCTGTTGATGCCGGAACACGTCACCGCATGGGAGGCGTCGCACGGCCGTATTCCAGCCGGCGCGTGGGTGCTGTTGCGCACGGACTGGAGCAAGCGCATCGATGCGACCTCGTTCCTGAATGCCGGACCAGATGGTCCGCACACCCCAGGCTTTCACAAGACGACTTCCGAGATGCTGGCCAACGACCGCGACGTGGCAGGCGTTGGCGTGGAGACGGTGGGCACGGATGCGGGGCAGGCGGGGATGTTCGACCCGCCGTTTCCGAATCACACGATCATGCACGGGGCCGGGAAATTCGGGCTGGCCAGCCTTCGCAACCTGGACCAGCTTCCACCGACGGGCGCGATTGTCGTTGCCGCGCCGCTACGGATCGTGAATGGCAGCGGGAGTCCCCTTCGTGTGCTGGCCATCTCTCCCACATAGCGACGCCCGCCGGGAGAAATTGGCAAGGCTTGAGTGGGGACGAGCGGGGGATCGGGCGAGAGAGGCTCGGTCCCTCGTTTCACGTTCAGACTGATCCGTGGATTCATGACTCGGTGTCACGCGCCATGACTACCAAAAGCCATACGCGGATTGCGCTAAAACCGAGGGATCGAGTCCGGGTGAACCCCAGGCGCTCGGCGCATAGAAGCTCACGTGTTATTGTTTGCACAACGTCCAACGTTAGGCCGGTGTCCGTCGCCTGTCGCTCGAATCACAGACGTCCCGATCCGCCTGTTTTAGCGAAATCCGCGCCAAGGGTTTGTACCGCTCGATCCGCAAACCCCGTGGTTGCCAAGAAGAGAGTCGTAAAATGTCGATCGAATGACCGGCGGATAGCTCGATCCGTTCCTTCAGCGAGCGTTTCCGCGGAACTAGATTGCTGGCATGACTGATCAAGAATCATTCGCGTCGCCATCACCCGGGCTGACCTGAGCCACATCGCCGAGCGCCAGTTTGGGGACATGGTAAAGGCTGTTGTCGACGTTGAGCGACGTGTCATGGCCGTTGGTGCCGAGTTCAATGCTGACGAGGAAGCCGCGCTCCTTGAGGACGGGTCAAGGCAGTCGTCACTGTGGGGTGTTAACCTGTATCTCGGCGAGACTGGTGACGCGTTCGTCGAATACGACTCGATGATCAACGTACGACCAGCGGCTGCGAACCGGAGCCGCGGCGTCGAGGACGAAGCAACGCGCACCCGCATCTTCGACATCGTGCGTGCACTGGTGAGCGACGCGTGACGGTCACGCCCGGACACACGAACCTGGACTGGCAGCGCTTCTCGCTGGTCGAGCAGATGGCGAATGTCGGCAGCGAAGTCGAGAGAGCGATCCGCGCCCATCAGGCCGGGTCGCAATCCCGCTTTGAGAACGCGTTGAGCCGCGCTCTCGTCCTGTTTGACCTGACAGCGGCCGACGATCGCTGGAGTGGGCCACGGCGACGTGAGGTGTTACGAGCACGCGAGGAGTTCTGCCGCCTCTTTTTCGACCCGACCATACGGACAGACTCGGCGGAAGGCCTCCGGCGGTATTTCCTGGCCTTCGCCGTCGCGGCGCGCACCGTGCGCTGAACGCGGCCGGTCGGTTGCGACCGAGCGGATTCACCTAACGTCTCGACGCACATATCGGCGGAAGGAACGCGCCGATTGCCGGAGCGATCGCCGCATTCGAGCCACTGCTCGAGGGAATAGGTCGGCCGTGCGGTTCAGGTAGAAAATCTCGAAGCGAGGACTGCATCCGGGGGGACGAGAAGGTGTAGAATGCAGGAGGCGCCTCACTCTGACCGTTGAGACCAGACCATGTCATCGATACAGCGCACTCTCGATGGTGACGTACTCGTCCATCATCTGAAGGAAGGCGAGCGGATGATTGACCGGACGCTCGTCGCGCAGCACGGACGAAGCGCCCGTACTCTCGTGAAGCAGGGCCCGCTGCGGATCACGATCATCGCGATCGCACCCGGCGGAGACATGGAGCCCCACAGTGCTCCTGGTCCCGTCAGCATGCAGGTCGTCGAGGGCGAGATCATCTTTGCCGCGCTCGGTCGCGAGTATGTCGCGAGGACCGGCGAAATACTCGTTATGGCGCCCGATGTGGAACATTCCGTGCGTTCGGAGACCGGCGGTGTGTTTCTCCTGACAGTCGTTCACTCCGGTGCGGAAGGGGAGGGAGCGCCCACGACGGTCACAGAGCCCCGGCGGCAGCCGCACTCGTCCTGAGCCCCCCGAGGTAGAGTCTCCTCGATGCGCCGAGTTGACTCGGCGCGGTCGCCGAGCGTACGCTCGGCACGGGACCGGAACGCGCGAACGTGATGGGTGCCGCCTTGCCGTGGTGGCGTTCCGATCCTGCCGCGCAGGTATCCTCGGCCCATGCGCGACACGGACGACTCGCCGAGGAGCGGTGAATCATGCACATGGCCCCAACCAGGGTCTGGACGCTCGAGGATCTCGACCGGCTTCCGGACGACGACAACAGGTACGAGCTGCTCCACGGGGACCTCTTCGTGACGCCGCCACCCGAGCCGGATCATGAGACGGCGATCGCAAGGCTGAATGGACTGCTGCTCCCGTTCGTGGTGAAACACGGGCTTGGTCTGATCTTCATGGGTCATCCCGTCATACGTACCAGCGATTCGCATGTAGAACCGGACCTCATCGTGAGACAGCCACCCGCACCACGGTCGCGCTGGGAGGCCGCTCCCGCACCAATTCTCATCGTTGAAGCCCTGTCTCCATCGACGCGCCGGAGAGACGGCGGCCCGAAGCGCGCCTTTTACACGAACGAAGTCCGTGTTTCGGACTACTGGATGGTAGACACCGATGCGCGCTCGATCACCGTGATTCGCTCCGGAGCACACGACCTGGTCGTGACCGATCGCTTCGAATGGTCGCCTCCGGGAGTTGGTGCGGCACTCGAGGTGAACCTGGATGACGTCTTCGGCTGTTAAACCGACGCGGGCTATCTGCGAACCCGGATGGGACGCGTGCGCTGGCGCTGAAGTGCACGACGCACCGATCGCTCAACGGCTGCCAGCGCGGCACTGACCGCCGGCCTCAAGGTGGTCGCTTGGTGCTCGACCACGATGCTTGGCAGTGCACTCAACACAACCTTGATCCGGCACATCACATCGACGCCGCCGCGCGGACCGTTGATGTCACGTAGCCGAACAGACACGCGCTCGACGGAACCTGCGTAGCGCCCGAGCTTTTCGCCAAGCCGCCGGCGGATGTGATCCCGTTCCTCATCGGTGACCGTGAGGCCATCCACCCTGATGTTGGCGGGAATCCCAGCCGGCCTCTGGGTCCGGTTCCCGGCACGCTTCAGCTCCTTGGGAACCCGCTCGACGAGTGGTGATCGCTTTTGTGGCATGGTGAATAATGCCCTGTCTCCGCGGCGCCGTGCAACGCGACACCTGCGACCTCGTGCTTCGTCAGTCGATCGGTTGAAGGTTCGAGAGGATCTGCTCGCGATGCGGCTCAAGAAAGGGAGGGAGCACAACCTTTTCACCGAGTGTCGCCGGATCCTCATCGACCGCAAAGCCGGGTCCGTCGGTCGCGATCTCGAACAGGACGCCGTTAGGCTCGCGGACGTACAGGCTGCGGAACCAGAAGCGATCCACCTTGCCGCTGTTCGGAACGTCGAACGCATTCAGCCGCTCGGCCCAGGCGTCATAGTTCTCGTCGGGAGTGCGGAAGGCAACGTGGTGGACTCCGCCGGCGCCCTGACGAGCCACCTGCAAGTCAGGTTGCACCGCGACGTGCAACTCCGCGTGAGGCCCGCCACTCCCCATCTCGAAGACATGCACGCGAGTGCCCGGGTTGTCGGGATTCGGTACGTCCCGCACCTGTCGCATGTTGAAGACTTTGGTCAACAGCGCGTCGGTGGGATTCAGGGTCGGAATGCTGATGACGATCGGACCGAGACCGCGAATCTGGTGCTCTGGTGGAACGGGACTGAGCGTCCACGGCGTTGGCGGATCGCCAGCCCCACCGTCGTCTACCAGTGCGAGTCGCTGGCCTTCGGGATCCTCGAACTGCAGCGTGAGGCGGCCGTCTCGTTCGGCGATGTCATCGTGCGTTACCTTCGAATCGTCAAATCGCTCGGCCCACCAGTTCAGTGAGGCTTCGCCATTCACGCGCAGGCTCGTCCGGACTATGCTCCGCGTCCCGCGCCGCTCTCGCGGCACTGGCCAGTCGAAGAAGGTCAGGTCGGTACCAGGACTTCCCTTGGCGTCCGCGTAGAACAAGTGGTACGCACTTACGTCGTCCTGGTTGACGCTGCGCTTGACCAACCGCATGCCCATCGTGCCCGTGTAAAACCGATGATTCTCGCTGATGGCGCCAGAAATCGCGGTCAGGTGATGAACGCCGGTGAGCTCCATGATTGCTCCTGGCTCGGTCGAGGCGCGGCCTGTCCATCCACTCGCTATGCCGCTC
>CBIHMX010000149.1:0-6582 GCA_966211115.1 uncultured Gemmatimonadaceae bacterium
CATCACCGCGGCGGAGTTGCTTGCCTCGGATCAGGACGCAAGTTCCCAGGTGCGGCGCCTCATCGCCAGGCGCCCGTCGATGCCATCAGACTCGGTCGCCGACGCGGCGGCCACGCTGGCCGCCGAGCAGCGCCAGGTGCGCGCCGAATTCGTGTTCATGATGGGTGGTGAACTCGAGGACGCAGGCGCCGCGACGTCGGGTACGCTCGATCTCAACGAGGAAGCGGAGGCGGAAGCCGAAGGCGACCTGCTCGCGGGACGGCTGCAGAACCAGGGTCGTCTCGACATGATGCGCGCCATACGCTCGATGAGTCGCGCGTCGACGGCCTTGACCGAGAGGAACCTCGAGCAGGCGCTGCGCGATGAGCGCACCGCGCTCGACAACCTGATGCGCGCCTTTTCGCGCACGCGGTTCATTCTTCGTGCCCTCACGCAACGGGAGCGCATCGATCTCGATCGGCGGTTGAGCGGCGAACTGGTGCAGGTGTCCGGCCTGGCGACGCCGGCATCGGCTGTCGAACCGCCCGAGCGCGTGGTTGCGTTGCGCCGGCTGATGGCCGATGTCGCTGCGCTGGCGAACGACACGACGCGAGCAACCAGCGGCCGTGCGGTCGATGGTGCGCTCGCTCTCCTTCGGGCGGCCCCCCGCTCCGACACGCTGCGCGCACTGGCGGGACGGATCCAGGAGGTTGCGGGCGCGGCGACTCGTCAGGCGCCCGACGTCAGGCGGCAGGTGGATAGCCTCGTGCGGTCGATATCGGCGCTGGCCGCCGCGTTGCTGCCACCGGCTCCGTCGCGCCAGCGCTCGCTCGACGCCAGCCGCCTCGCGGGCGCGTGGCGTGACGCGCAACGGCCAGGACGCCGGCCGTGAACATGGTCCCTCTCCGCATCGCCGCGGTGGCGATCGCCATCATGGCGGCCGTCGATCCCTCCATCACGTCGTCGCGACCGAGCCGTCCCATCGTTTCGGTCATCAAGGCGTCTACCGAAGACGTCGTACTTGCCGATCGAGTCGCGGCAGCACTGGCTCCACGATTCACAGTGGTCCGTGGACGGCTGGTTGGTGCGGCCGGCGTCGTGCTCGCCGGTGCGAGTCTGCCTGACGAGAGCGTGGCCTGGCCCGGCCTGGTAGCAGCGGTGGAGCCGACAGCACAATCACCGCAGGTGTCAATCGTCAGCCTCGACGCCCCGCATGACGCGCCGCTGAACGCGCGTGTACCGGTCAAGGCGAGCGTGAACGTTACCGGGGGGAGGGGACGCATCCTGAACGTCGCGCTTCGCTCGGAGCAGGGCGAAGTCGACACCGCCGCGGTGGTCGTGGAGGCCGACTCGGCGATCGTGCCAGTCGATCTCACGTTCATCCCGTCATCGGCATCCGCGGCACGGCTCACCACCGTCGCAACCATCGCGGGATCGGCTTCGGCCGACTCGGCGACGATCCTCGTCGAGTTGCGTGCAGAACGCTATCCGGTGCTGTTCTTCGACCCACGCGCATCCTGGAGCTCGACCTTTGTCCGCCGCGCGCTCGAACAGGATCCCAGGTTCGTCGTCACCAGCCGCGTTCGTACCTCACGCGGCGTATCGAACGTCAGCGGCTCCCCACCCGCTTCACTGGTGGACGCGGTGCCTGACGACTATGCGACCATCATTGTCGGCTCGCCGGACCAGTTGAACGCCGCAGACATGCGCGCGCTCGAGACGTTCATGCGGGAGCGGGGTGGCCGCGTGGTAGTCCTGCTGGACGGCCGGGTCACCGCGAACATCAATCAGCTCACCGGTGTGACGGCCTGGAGTTCAGTCCGGTTGGAGAGCGCCATCGCCCTTGCCGACTCGTCAGGCAGCGGACCGCTCCACGCACGCGAACTGGCGTGGCCCACGCGCAATCCGGCGGGAATTTCGACTCACGCGTGGAGTGTGAGTTCCGATTCGACCGTGCGGACCATTCTCTGGAGCGTACCAGTGGGACCGGGACGCCTGTTTGTGAGCGGTGCCATCGACGCGTGGCATTATCGCGATCCAGCGATGTCGCGATTCGACGCGTTCTGGCCGCGGATCCTCGCTGACCTCAGCGCCGCTGCACCACGGCCAGTGGAGGTCGCGTTGTCGCGACGCGTTCTTGTGCCCGGACAGGAGACAACGGTACGCGTTTCCGCGCGAAGCAGCGCCATGGATGCCACCCGATCACTCTCCGTTCGCACGATGCTGACAAACGGAACCGAGTCGACCTTCGTCAGGCTCTGGCCGACGACGGAGCGGGGAACGATGGAGGGCACGGTGGTGGCACCTGCGACACCCGGATCCTACCGCCTCATCGTGACTGCCGGCTCTACGACCGAAAGCAAGTCTTTCGTGGTCGACTCAGTCGCGAATCCCGCGCGGGCAGATGAACCCGACATCATCGCAGCGTTCGTTTCGTCACGCAGCGGATTCACCATTGGCGAATCGCGGTTGCAGAGCCTGTCCGAGCGTTTGGCAGCAGCGTTCGAACCGGTATCGCGCGTAGAAACATGGTACCCGATGAGGTCGGCCTGGTGGTTGCTGCCATTCACCGCATTCCTTGGAGCGGAGTGGTGGTGGCGTCGCCGGCGCGGACTGGCGTAAGTCGGGACGAGGCGCAACCTTGACGATCGCCATTCGCCCACGCTTGGGCCAGGCAAGGCAGCGAACCTGCACGATTCAAGCACGCCAGCCTGAGGCTTCAGCACCGCAAACAGCTCAAGCACGTACCATCCGCGCCCCTGAGCAGCAACCAGCAACCAGTATCGATCCCCCATGTATACGCGCGAGCAAGCGAAGGAAATCGTCGACAAGGTCCTGAACATGGCCACCGCCGACGCGGTCGAGGTCAGCCTCACCGGCGGCGAAAGATCCGGCACGCGGTGGGCCAATTCTTCGATTACGACGAACCTCGTCCAGTACGATCGCCAGCTTTCCGTCACGGTGCGGCTTGGCCAGAAGAGTGGTACCGCCGAGACCCGTGATTTCAGCGACGCCGGTCTCAAGGCGATGGTCGATGAGGCCCTGTCGGAAGCGCGTCAGGCGCGCGACAACCCAAGCCTTCCTGAATTGCTCGGCCCGCAGGAATACATCCCGGTCGACGCCGCCTTACCCGATCTCGTGAACTTCGGACCGGGCGAACGGGCAAGGATGGTGCGCGACTCGATCGATCTCGCCGAACAGAAGGGTGTGCTCGGCTCCGGCTACATTCCGAAGATTGACCAGACCAGTTGCGACGCGAATTCGAAGGGATTGTTCGCCTATTATCGAGTCGCGGAGGCCGGGTTTATCCTGACATGCCGCATGGCCGACGGCAGCGGTTCCGGTTGGGCAGGTACGACGGGGATCAAGGACCTTCGCATGATCGACGCGAAGGCGCTCACCGAAGTTGCGGCGGATAAAGCGCTGAAGAGTCGCCGTCCCCGCGCGATCGAACCGGGTCGCTATACCGTCATTCTCGAACCTCGCGCGAACGCCAGGTTTCTCTCGTTGATGACCGGGTTGTTCAACAGCGGAGGCGGCGGCGGTGGAGGAGGTGGAGGAGGTGGTCGGGGAGGCCGCGGTGCGGCTGCTGGTGCGCCGCCGGCGGGAGCGCCTGGTGCCGCCGCACCAGCGGGTCGTGGCGGTGGTGGTGGTGGCGGCGCCGCGGGCCTGAACACCGCTGGTCGCTTCATGGCCGACAAGAAGGTTGGCGACAAGCTCTTCAGCGACCTGTTCACGTTCAAGAGCGACATCGGCAATCCGATCCTGCGCCAGACGCCAATTCTCAACGACAACCGACCCGCCAAGCCCGTGACGTGGGTGGAGAACGGATTGCTTCAGGCGATGGGGCCGAACCAGGGCGCGACGCCTAACATGAGCATGTCGATGGAGGGATCGGACCTCTCGATCGAGGACATGATCAAGCAGACGCGCCGCGGATTACTCGTGACGTTCTTCTGGTACATCCGCGGCGTGCCGTCGGATGACCAGCCGTTGCTCAACACCGGGATGACGCGCGATGGCCTGTTCCTCATCGAGAACGGCGAAGTCGTGGGTCCGGTGCAGAACTTCCGTTGGAATATGTCGCCGATCGTTGGCTACAATAACCTGACGCTGGTCGGGAAGCCGGTGCCGATGCATACCAGTGAGTCGTACGATAGCCAGGCGACCGCGCTCGTGCCGCCGGTGCGCATGGAGGAGTTCTACATGACGTCGGTTTCGCCGGCCCTGTAGCGTGAGATCGTGAAATCGTTAGGTGGTGAAGTCGTGAAATCGTCAATCGTCAATCGTCAATCGTCAATCGTCAATCGTCAATCGTCAATCGTCAATCCTGAAGTCGTGAATCGGATTAGGCTCTTCCTCTACCTCTGACCTCGTTTCCATGAGTTCCAGAAGAGATTTCCTCAAGCATGCCGGGTCTGCCTCCGCGCTCGCGTTGTACTCGCGCGACCTCATCGGCAACATCCTCGCGACGTCACCGACGGGACGCGTACTCGAGACGCGGTTCAAGGGCATGGCGGACATCGTGCTGGCGGAGGCGAAGACGGCCGGCGCCACCTATGCCGACGTTCGCTTCACGTTGACGTCGACCCTTCCCGGCGCCTCGGCCAACTTCAACGCCGGCGGTCGTGGTGGTGCCGGGGGCGGCCGCGGCGGTGGTGGCGGTGGACGAGGTGGTGGCGGCGGACGCGGTGGTCGCGGCGGTGGCACGCAGGGCATCCCGGTGGATGCCGACCGGCGCCCGGGTGGATTCGGCGTTCGCGTCATCCACAGCGGCGTCTGGGGCTTTGCCAGCAGTCCAATCGTCACCGAGGACGAGATCCGCCGCATAACGAGAATGGCGGTCGAAGTGGCCCGGGCGAGCGCGATCGCGAAGAAGGCGGACATGAAGCTCGCGCCGGTGCCGGCGTACGTCGAGTACTTCATCACGCCGATGTCGAAGCATCCATTGAGCGTGTCGCAGGCGGACAAGGACGCGTGGGTGCAGGGCATCGTCGACAAGGCCAGCGCGGTGCAGGGCGTCACGGCCGTCAACGTGTCGGCCAGCTGCAGCTACGAATGGCGCTACTTCGCATCGAGCGAGGGCTCCTACATCGAGCAGGAGCTGATCCAGACCACGCCGAACATGAGCATCACGGCCCGGGTCGGCGATGTCACGAAAACGCGCAATTATCCCGGCGTGTCCGGCATGGCCGGCTGGGAGATCATCGATGAATGCGACTTTCCGCAGGTCGTCGAGCGGGTCGCGAGTGAAGCCGTCGAGAACTGCAGCGCCCAGCCGTTAGGCTCGAGCGGGCTGCGCGACCTCATCCTGTCTCCGTCGCATGCCGCACTCACGATTCACGAGATCATCGCCCACCCGACGGAGCTCGACCGCGTCGTCGGCTACGAGGCCAACTACGCCGGCACCAGCTTCTGCAAGCTATCCGACGTCGGGAAGCTCAAGTACGGATCGAAGCACCTCAACATCGTCGCCGACCGGACGACGCGTGGGCTTGGCAGCTTCGGGTTCGACGACGACGGTGTGAAGACGATGAAGTGGGACATTATTCGTGAGGGCACGCTGGTCGGGCTGCAGACGAATCGCGAGACCGCCCACTACCTGAACGAGGATTTCAGCCGCGGGTGCACGTACGGGAGTTCCTGGCGCGACTATCCATTCCTCCGCATGCCGAACGTCCAGCTCGAACCGGGGCCGGAGAACTCACCAACGCGGGAGCAGATGATCGCCGACGTCCGCAACGGCGTGATGATCGACGGGCGCGGCAGCTACTCGATCGACCAGCAGCGCTACAATGGCCAGTTCGGCGGCCACGTGTTCTGGGAGATCAAGAACGGCAAGATCACGCGCATGGTTACCGACGTGACCTACAACGCGATCACGACGGATTTCTGGGCCAACCTCGACGCGGTGACGGGCCCGAAGGAATGGCAGATGTTCGGCACCGGCGGCGACGCCAAGGGGCAGCCCACGCAGACGAACGCGATTTCGCATGGATCCCCGTGGCTGCTGATCCGGAACATCATGACAGGAGCGGCCTTCGATTGAGGAGAGCCAAGGGCAAACCGGTTGCGCCAATCAGCGTGGGTCCGGTTTGCCTGTTGCGCTGATGAGTGCAAAGGTTTGACGCGGATAGCGCAAAAACCTGCGGACTGAGCAGAATGTGCTTCGTACGTTCGTTAGTCCCGTGAGGGAATGAGTGTACGCTTCATCCGCGCAGTTTTCGCGCAATCCGTGCGCGTTTTTTTGTAGCCGCGTTTCCAGTCAAGACATTGAGTACACGACGAAATTCACGGCGAACCTCGTATTATCCTCGCGCCTGAACCGCTTGTTCCGCCAGTCGTAGTCCCACTCGCAACCGTAATCTTTGTTGGAGTAGACGATTCCCAGCCGGTCAGCGTGCTCGAGACCGCGCAGGTAGTCGTGCACGATGTTGTCCCCCCAGCCATTGAGTTCGTGGCTGGTCTGCGGCGGACCCTCGGGAAACCGGAAGAAGGCGCGATACAGCGGGTGCGAGTTCGGGATTTTTGGAAGCGGATCCGGACCTGGAAACATCCGCGCGACTTCCGCCTCGAACGACTTCGAGTAGAGCCCGTTCACAT
>CBIHMX010000150.1:0-6570 GCA_966211115.1 uncultured Gemmatimonadaceae bacterium
GCGCAGGGTCGCGTTCCGGGCTCTCGTACGGCGGGATATACGTCGGCAGCGGGTCGAACCCCATCTGCTCCAACCGTTCACTGTAAAACTCGCACTTCCCGCTCGGCGTGAGGAACGCACCTGACGCGAACGGCGCGTAGGGGCGCGGGACGTTCAAACGCACCCAGCCCTGGTCGAGCAACTGCTCGAACGTGACTCCGCGCATGCGCTCATGATCGGTGTCCAGCGCCTGCCGGATGAGGGTCTGGTCGTCGTCGTCGAACCACTCCTGCGTCAGTCCCATCGCCCTCGCCAGTCCGCGGAAGATTTCCGTGTTGGGGCGCGCCTCACCGATCGGGGCGATCGCGGGCCGGTTGAGCGTGGCGTAGTGAGGACCGTACGCCAGGTGTACATCCCAGTGCTCGAGCTGCGTGGTCGCCGGCAGCACGTAATCGGCCCAATCCGCCGTATCGGTCTGGAAGTGTTCCAGGACCACGGTGAACAGATCGTCGCGACCGAGCCCGCGACGCACTGCATTCAGGTCCGGCGCGACCGCACCCGGGTTGGAGTTGTATACCACCAGCGCTTTTACCGGGGGACCTCCAACACCCGCGTCAGGCAGCGTGAGCGCGTCGCCCAGCCGGATCATGTTGATCGTGCGGGTCGCCGGGCCGGCGTCCACGCGGTGCAGCTTCGCCGTGTTGTAGACGAAGTTCTTGCTGGTCGACAACTGCACACCGCCGCCGGGGTGCCGCCAGTGGCCCGCGATCGCCGGCAGGCAGGCGATGGTCCGTACGGCCATGCCGCCACCCGCGTGCCGCTGCAGTCCGTAGTTCACGCGGATGAAGGCGCTCCTGGCGCGGCCAAAGCGGCGGGCCAGCGACAGGATCACGTCCACCGGTACGCCCGTCGTGTCCGACGCGCGTTGCGGCGTCCATTCCGCCGCGCGCTGCCGCATCTGGTCCGCGCCTAACGTGTGGCGGGCGAGAAAATCCTCGTCGGTCAGGCCCTCGGCAAACAGCACGTGGGCGATGCCTAACGCCAGCGCCGCGTCGGTGCCCGGCCGGATCGGGATCCACTCGTCGCACTGCCGGGCGGTGCGGGTCCGGATCGGGTCGATGCAGATCACCGGCGCACCCTTCTCCTTCGCCTGCAGGATGAACGGCCACAGGTGCGGATTGGCGGTCAGCGTGTTTGTCCCCCACAGCAGGATGAGGTCGCAATCGCCGACCGACTCGCTGTCAGCGCCGATGTTGGCGCCAACCGTCATCCGCATCCCGGCCGCTCCCGCCGTCGAACAGATCGTCCGGTCGAGCTTCGACGCGCCGATCGTGTGGAAGAAGCGCCGGTCCATCGACTCGCCCTGCAGGAACCCCATCGTCCCCGCGTACGAATAGGGCAGCACCGATTCGGCCCCATGCTCCGCGATGACCGCCCGGAGACGGGCCGCAATCTCGTTCAACGCCTCATCCCAGCTCACCCGCTCGAACTTGCCCCGTCCTTTCGGCCCCACGCGCCGCATCGGGTACGTCAGCCGGTCGTGGTGGTAGGTGCGATCGAGATACCGGTTCACCTTCGAGCACAGGAATCCCTGCGTGACCGGGTGCTCCGGATCCCCCTGAATGCGCACCGCACGGCCATTTTCGACCGTGGTGATCAGCGCGCACGTGTCCGGACAGTCGTGTGGACACGCACCGCGGACGGTGCCGTTCGTCAGCAGGGGCAGAGTGGCGGTTCCCATTGCTCCGGAAACATAGTTGGGGAACCCTTCGACCCGCGCCACGGTTCAAATGACAGCCGTAGCTGGAATGCCCCCAGACCGAAAGGCCATGCAGCCCTCGAGCCGATCCACCCCGTCGCGGTTCACCCGCGCTTCCGGATTTGCCTACGGCCTCCTGGCCGTATTCCTCGCTGTCGGCTCCAGCCCGGCAACGACCACGTTCCCGTCGACACGGGTCGCTCCGCCGGACAGCCTTACCGATGCAGAGTTCTGGACGTTCTTCACGAAGATGTCCGAACCGGGCGGGCATTTCCTGTCCGAGAACTTCGTCTCGAACGAAGTCTCGTTCCAGGAAGTCATTCCCACGCTGCAGAAAACGCTGACGCCGGGCGGCGTGTACCTCGGCGTGGGCCCCGAGCAGAACCTCACCTACATCGCCAACCTCGCACCCAGGATGGCGGTGATTTTCGACATCCGTCGCCAGAACGCGATGCAGCACCTGATGTACAAAGCGCTGTTCGAGATGTCGCCGCGCCGCGTGGACTTCGTCGCCAACCTGTTTTCGCGCCCAGCGGTCGCACAACTCCCGGAGACAATCGCCGTCCAGACACTCTTCGATTCAGCAGCCACCTCGGCGCCTAACGACTCGGCCTACCGGGCGAACCTCGCGGAGATCGTGGACCGCCTGAGGCTGAAGCACGGATTCGACCTGTCGAAGGACGACGTCGCGTCGATCGAGCATGTCTACGAGGTGTTCTACACAGCCGGCCCGATGGTGAACTACGGCTACCGCCCGGGCACGCCGGTGTATCGCACGACATACCCCGATTACGGACTGCTGCAATCAGCGACCAATGCCGATTCGGTCCAGACGGCATTCCTCGCGACTGACGCCAATTACGAAAGGGTTCGCGTTATGCATCTTCGCAACCTGATCGTCCCCGTGGTCGGTGACTTCGGCGGGCCAAGCGCCATTCGTTCAGTCGGCCAGTGGCTGCGGGACCGGCAAATGACCGTCACCGCGTTCTACGTCTCCAATGTGGAGCAGTACCTGTTCCGGGACGTCAACGGGACGGATCGCGCGTCGGATCGCTTTTATGGAAACGTGACCGCGCTGCCCCTCGACAGCACGAGCCAGTTCATCCGTTCAGTGCCGCGGACGGGTGGCATGCCGATGATGACGTTCTCGCGGTCGAACTTCCCCGCCACTGGCGGCGTCACTGGCGTCACGATCACTCGCGACGGCCGCGGCAACACGATCACACAGACATTCCGCGATAGCGCCGGCGTCACCCTCGTTCAGACAACGGTGGACAGCGCCCGTCGCGACACCGCGAGGATTGCCTATATGGTTACGCGCGATTCGGCCACCGCTGGACGAGACTCGTTCCGTGTGACGCCGCGTGATTCCTTTCGTATCGACACCACCGCCATTGTCGAACTCAGGAAACTCCTCGCGCGCCGCGATTCGGTCCTCCGGCTCAATTCGACCTGGCAACTGGCTGGACCCCGTGCCGGAATGCAGGTCTACATGGGTGGCTTGCTGACCTCCGGCATCGCCTCGATGACAAAGACCCTCAACTCGTATTTCCTCGGCGAACTGAAGGACTACAACGTCGTGATCGACATGACCAAAACCACCGGCTGGAAATAACCGGGGTCTGATCCCGATTATTTCACGATAGGCGGTGCCGAGAGGGTTCTCAGGAAGGCTTCCAGTTGCAGGCGCTCCCGCGCGCTGAGTCGCAGCTTCTTCAACTCCGACGACCCGAACGGAGCTCGCGGCGCACGGTCGTAGTGCCGGATCACGTCGCCGAGCGACGCGATCTGTCCGGCGTGCATGTACGGTGCGCGATCGGCGACGTTCCGCAGCGATGGTGTCTTGAAGGCGCGCACCAGTTCGCGGCCCTCGGTTGCCGCAAAGCGAAGTTCCGCACACTGCTCCGGCCTGGCGTCGCTGTGTTTGCTCATGCAGTTGAATTCCCCGCTCACGACCTGGCGCACACCGGTGGTGCGACCGCTGTCGACCTCGGTCACGCCGGGTGAAGGCGCCACTCCCGTATTATGGAAGTGATCGTCGGTGAGCCGCGGCCCGTTGTGGCAGTTGATGCAGCTCGCCTTGCAGATGAAGAGCCGCAGGCCGGCTTCTTCGTCATCGCTGAACCGATCAGCCGGAGCCGGCGACACCCCGGCCAGTTCCGCGGCGACGTACCGGTCGAATCGCGTTTCCCCGAATGAGATCCCGCGCTCGAATGCGGCGATCGCCTTGCCGACGTTCACGAAAATCTGGTCGACCGCGTCGCGCTGTTCAGGCTTCAATGCGCTCCAGGCTGCACGGGCTACAGCCGTTCCGTGCGGACCGGCGTGTGAAGGGAGTCCACTCACGTCAGGCATGCGACCGAACACGCGCTCGTACTCGTCGCGCTGGTACTTCGCGATGTATGTCGCGTACTGCGTGCGGTCGCCGCCATGCTCCACGGCACTCTCGAGCGGGCCGAGCGCCTGGGACCATTGACTGTCGGTGCGGCCGTCCCAGAAGAGCCAAGGCGAATACGCCGTCCCGGCAATCGGCATCGTCCGGCGCCCCGTGACGCCCACACCGTGTCCAAGCGGACGATCATCCTGGAAATCGCGCGCGGGAAGGTGGCACGTCGCGCACGCCACCTTTCCGTTTGCGCTGAGCAGGCTATCGAAGAACAACGCCCTGCCAAACCGTGCCGCCGCCGGGTCATCTGCGTATCGGGTGCTGGGATCAGGCACCAGGGGCTCGAGGCTGGCGAGCCCCATGCTCGCCAGCATCGTCCGTTCCTCGGCCGTCCATCGTTCGCGCGTCAAACTCGTGGCGGTGCTCATCAGCATGCCCGATCCGGCCACCGCGGCCACGAGCAGCAGGATCTTCGATGACGGGGTCATTTTCGCGATCCCCTTACAGCTTCAGGTTGAAGGTCACGACATCCGCGCCCTTCTCGCCGTTGATCTCGAGCTTCACGACCCACCAGCCGCCCATGTTGAACTTCATTCCCTCGATCACGTGCCGGCCGTCGCCAAGGTGCTGGGAGACTACGGGCTTCGTGGGCAATCCGTGACCGTGTTGGGGCATCCCCCCATCCACGGTGATCCTGGCGTCGTCGACGGGCGCGCCGTCCGCGGTAACGACTTCGATGTTCCAGCTGTGCAGGCGACCGACGCGAATCGACTCGGCCGGCGAGAACGTGGCGCGGTACAAGCGCGATTCGCTCACCTGTGTCGGTTCGTAGGCTGACGTGTCAGCTGGCGGGCGCATGAAGATCATGCACGCTGACATCAGGATGGCCGTGCTGACTGCGTAAGCGATCCGTTTCATCTGTCCTTCCTCCCGGTTGTGTGTGGCTGGTTGACGGGAGGCAGGCTATCGGCGAATGGCCGGGACCAGCTTGAACGAATGGGCTGATATGCGCGCTGACGCTCATGTCAGCCCTTTCATTCAAGTGACATGATCACTTCGGACCGAATCTTCCTCGCGCACCACCGACGCGATTCACCTTCGATGCGAGGAATTCATGACGGACGGCACTCGGCGCACAGAGCGCTACGAATTGATCATCATCGGCGCAGGCCAGGCCGGATTGGCCGCGGGCTATTGGCTCGCACAGCGCGACATCGACTTCCTGATCCTCGATGCGAATCCGCGGGTCGGTGACTCCTGGCGCAGGCGCTGGGATTCATTGCAGCTGTTCACGCCGGCGCGATACAGTGGCTTACCCGGCATGCCGTTCCCCGGAGATCCCTATCATTTGCCGAGTCGCGACGAGGTAGCCGACTACCTCGAGTGGTATGCGCAAGCATTCGAGCTCCCGGTGCGGAACAACGTCAGGGTTAGCCGTGTGCAGCGCGTCGATGGCGTGTACGAGATCTTGGCCGATGACCGCACGTTCATGGCCGATAACGTCATCGTTGCCACGGGACCCTTTCACGTTGCGCGCATCCCAGCAGTTTCGGACGAAATCGATCCCGCGATTCTTCAGCTTCATTCGAGCGAGTATCGACGCCCCGGTCAGCTTCCGGACGGCGACGTACTCGTGGCGGGCGCTGGAAACTCTGGCGCGCAGATCGCGCTCGAGTTGGCGAAGTCGCGACGCGTCACGCTCGCGGGCCGCTCCGTTGGCAGCATGCGCCGCCGTTTCCTCGGCCGCGACGTATTCGACTGGTTGTGGCATACCGTCATGAAGCCTGGCGCTGACTCGTTCCTTGGACGGCGGCTACGCCAGAACATCCTGAGCACGTCGGACGCGTTGATCGGCATGACGGAAGCAGATCTCGAACGCGGCGGTGTCGCTCGCGCCGGTCGCGTTACCGGCGTGTCTGATGGAATCCCGGTGTTGGCCGATGGGAGCCGGGTCAATGTGCAAAGCATCATCTGGAGCACTGGCTTCCGACCCGACTTCAGCTGGATCGACGCGCCTGTTTTCGAGGAGACCGGCCTTCCCAAGCATGTGCGTGGAGTCACGTCACTGCCTGGCCTCTACTTCCTGGGCCTGCGTTTTCAGTACCGGCTCAACTCTTCCCTTGTCGGAGGGGTCGGCTCGGACGCCCGGTACGTCGTCGCCCACATCAGCGGTCGTTACGGGCACACCCGCGAGACGCCGTCGTCGCCGCGTCTTGTACCGGCGGGCGCGAGCATAAATTGAAGACCTCATCCATACATGACGGAAACGATTGGCCAACATCGCCGGAACCGGATCCTTTGTTTCGTGGAACGGAGGCTGCCTGCTCATCGGGCGCGACATCAGCCTCGTGGTACCGATCCATTCCCATTACGCAATTCAGATCGCGTTCGGAGAGACGCCGGGGGTGGCATTCCGCTCGACCGATCGTGAGGAATGGCGCCGGTA
>CBIHMX010000151.1:0-6478 GCA_966211115.1 uncultured Gemmatimonadaceae bacterium
CCTCCTATGCCTACTCCTTCTTCCACCCCTATCTGGGTGCGGCTCTGTGACGCTTGCCGGCGCCGCCGGGTTCGACGCGGGCACCTTCGGCGTACCGCGTGTCAAAACTGGCGTTGGCAGTCACATTGAGGCGATCCGATACGTGCGCGATGGGCACAGCGACGTTGGGCTGGGGGCGGCATTCGAGCTGGCAGGTCATGCGACAGGGAACGACGCCGACCCGCTGTTCTTCACCACTCTCGAGTTCCGTTACCGCCGCGCATTCGGCGTCACGATTGCGCCGAATCAGCCCTATTGGGAGATCGGCAGTGGGGTCGGTATCCCATGGAGCGCGGGCATCCGCGGTGCCGCAGTTCCTCTGCAGGCTGAGATCGGCCTCGAGCGGCGAGTTGGCTCGGTGCGTGTGTCGGTGGCCGCGCGCGAGCGGTTTGTCGGCCTCATCGGAGGAGGGTTGCCAGCGTGGGATCTGTTGAACTCGTTGCAACTTGTTTTCAGCGTCCGCTTCGGAACGCCTGACTCCACGAATACTCGCGGCCAGCGGTAGACCGAACGAAAACATCGCCTCAAGGAGACGCCACGCCGTCAATTCAACGACTGAATCTCTGCGGGGCGACGGTCGTTCGGCAATCTACGTGACTGTGCTCGCCTCCTCGTCGGGATCAGGTCGAGGCACGAACTTGCTGCAAGTACAGTGCAGCCCCTCGGCCTTCGAGGCGTGCGTCGGATGCCTATTGGCCGTCCACTCCTTCCAGCCAACATTGAGTTCCTTCGCATAGCATCCTCGCTCTGCCAACTGCAGAGCCGCTTTCGCGGAGAGATGTCAATCATGGCCCCAGCAGTAGGTGACAATCTCCCGGTCTTTCGGTAGGCGCGAGACCACGCCCTCGAGTTCTTCAAGCTGAACACACCACGCGCCGGTAATATGGCCGAAGGCGAAAGCCTCTCGACCGCGCGTGTCGAGAAGCACGAAAATCAAACGTTCCTTGCTCGATGGCCTTGACAACGTCGGCCCGCTGCTTGATCGCGTGCAACTTCCACTGGAAGTAGTCGCGGTTGCGACGGACGTCGGATTCATTCCAATCCATACCGCCTCCTGCGTTTCACGCGCTCTGGCCGGCATCGCTGCCCGCGCTTTCGAAGTGGTGCCTGAAGTTCAGTTCATTCGGCCCCGCGTGCCACCACGTGGATCACTGCCTTAATGGACCGCCTACGATCCTGGGGCAGCCTGCGGCAGACGCAACGGATCCCTGAGTCTAAGCACTTGCACGGTGCCGTCGCTGCTCGTGATGGCGATGCTGCGCAGGCCATCGACGCCTCCGACGATCTCAATCTGACTCGGATGGCGGATCAGATGATTCAACTGGTTCTCGCCCCCAAGCGAGACGTCAACGAGGTCGTCTTTGGTGTCGTACGTGATGCCGAGCAGCGGGATCCTTTCTGCCACGATCTGATCACCGAGGTCAAGCGCCGCTACCTCCACCTCGGCCCACTTACCGATCAGTACATCCGACATAGCCTCGAAGTACGACTTCCACGCTTGCTTCGGGAGAAGAAGAGTATTCATGGCCGAAAACATCCTTCCTATCGTTTGGAGTTCGCCAGCAAGACCGCCCGACTACGGGCGGGGCGGAGGGACGCTTTCCAGCTACTCGCTTCCGCCCTGGAGCTTCACGTTGACCTCTATCCGACGGCCGTCCCTTAATAGCGTGAGACGGACAGCGTCGCCCACTCTGTAGTCATCGAGCCGGCTCAGGAGTCGCGCGACGCTCTCAACAGCTCTTCCATCCACCGCCACGATGATGTCGCCAGGGACGATGGCACCGTCTAGCTGCGGGCTGACGCCTCGAAGACCGGCGCTGGCCGCCGGGGACCCCGGCGTCACCTGCAGAACCGCGACGCCCTCGGTTCCAAGTCGCTGGATCACAAGTCGGTTCAGGTCTTCGTCCACTTCAATGCCGAGCACGGGCCGCGCGTACTTTCCGCGTGCGATCAACTGCGGCACCACTCGATTTACCGTGTCGACCGGAACTGCGAAACCGACGCCGGCAGAAGCCCCTGACGGACTGAAGATCGCGGTGTTCACGCCGATCAGCCGACCGGCGCTGTCCAGGAGCGGGCCACCTGAGTTGCCTGGGTTGATGGCCGCGTCAGTCTGAATCAGATGCTCGATCAGGCTCTGTCCATCCCCGGAGGGAAGCGATCGGTCAAGTGCCGAGATGATCCCAGTTGTCAGAGTCCAGTCGAGTCCGAAGGGATTCCCAATCGCGAACGTCCTTTGTCCTACCCGCAGATCAGCGCTGCGCGCTATCGGTAGTGGCGGAGGTGGATCGGCTTCGCTCACGCGGATGACTGCCAGATCGTGCGCCGGGCTCGCGCCCACCAACGACGCTGCTGCGTCACGTCCGTCGCTCAGTCGCACTCGTGCCCCAGCCGCTCCAAAGACCACGTGAAAGTTGGTAACGATATTTCCCCTGTCGTCCCAGACAAAGCCCGATCCGGTTCCGCGTGGGATGTTAAGGATGTTCCGAGTCCAGGGATCGAGAACACGCTCCTGCGTCGTGATGTAGACGACCGAGCCGCGTGCCTTTTCGAACAACTGGATCGTGGCTTCCTCGTCGGCCGCGATCGAGCCCCTCGAGGCGACAGGCCGCGGCTCCGCCGGATTCGTTGAGCCCCGCTGACCATTGGCCGGAATCACTCGGACAGCCACAGCGAGCGCGACGACTGCGAGGACGACCCACAAAACGTTGACAACCGAAGGTCGACGATTCATGCGACAGCACCCTTGACGCTGGTGGATGGCGAAGGTCGATTCACCCCTCCCTCGTCGTCGTCCACACTAGTTGAGGATTCGTCCCGCACGGCGATCTCAACTCGGAGATGCTCGAGCACTTCAAGCAATCTCAGGTCTCGCTTCAGCGGGCGCCATTCGTACAACACAATTTCCGCCGGTCTCCAGAGTGCGACCCAGCCGAGGATCGTGAGCCCTTCCTGCACACTGGACGCGAATGGCCCAGCGGGGAGCGTCTGGTTGATAGCCTCGACCAGCAACAGCATGACGCTCAATACCGCAAATCCCAGCAGCAGACTGCGCCGTCCGAAACCCCACATTTGAGCGAGCCGCCGCCGCGCCTGTTCTCGACGGAAAGCGAAGTGCTTTCGGAGCACCTCCTCGAGCCCGCGCGTCCTGGAGATCTCACCCGGAGGCAGATAGACCACGAGTCTTACGCAGGCAGGGTTTCGCTGGATCCTCAGCTCTTCGAGAATGAACTCTTCGGCCTCCTCGTCCAGAACTTTCGAGTGAAAGCGGGAAGGCCGCTTCGAGCCCACGATTTGCTGCACGCTCTCGAGGTGCAGCGCAACTGTGACCGACGGATTCTGTCGCCACTCCACTATCGAAGCACCGATCGCGAGAGCCAAGAAGCGGAAACGCGTATCCTTTCGACGGGGCGCTCTCGGTCGATGAGCGGGCAGGCGGATTCTGCGGAACTGATGGATCCCGCGCCCGACGACGACTATAACGGGAGCGCTCGTGGCGGAGGATCAGGAGTTTGTGAACGCAGTCCCAGCTCACAGATCCCAGGCCGCGGCTGAAAGGACACTCAGTTGCGCGTCACAAGCACTCTCAGTGGTGAGATGCTGGACGGCGACGTCGAAGTCGACGCGACTGGCAAGCGCAATAGGGTGTGTGGACGGACCGCGTTGAGGCGTCGCGCAGGAGGCCGTATGCGGAAATGGACGATGATTGGCTTAGGCGCGCTCAGCGCGGGGCTCTTCACGACGTTCGCCACGTTTGGCCGTCGCAAGTGGAAGCAGAGGCAGGGGAGGGCGCAAGGGGTCAGGGCCTCTTCGGGACGTGATCATGAGCAAGACGTCCGTTCGTCAGAAGTCGAGCGCCGGACAAGCGAGTCCACAGCAGCAGGGGCCTGACGTCAGGCGACGCCTCGACACGTGGCTCGATGAGGCTCTGGAGCAGACGTTTCCGGCAAGCGATCCGATCTCGACACCGCCGCACAGCGCTCTACCTGCTCAAGCATCAGAAGACGAGGGCAATGCATTCGATGACGTCGGGTGACTCGCGGCACGCAGCTTCGCAACCCACGTCCGTGTGCGCGGAAAACGGCGGGTATCGGGACCAACGCCGGACGCGCGGGTCCTCGCATCGTCCTTTCACGTGCCGGGGCCGTTCTTCAGGATCACCTTCATCGCTCCTTCCCGTGAAGCATTCTCGAACGTATCGTAGGCCTTCATAACGTCATGAAGCTGGAAACGATGTGTCACGAGGCGCTCCGGGTGAAGCCGCCCTGACTGGACGACCCTGAGCAGCATCGGCGTCGTGACAGTGTCGACGAGCCGCGTAGTCAAACCGATGTTGTGGTGCCAGAGCTTCTCGAGGTGGAACTGAACAGGCGTTCCGTGCACACCCACGTTCGCGATTCGTCCACCTGGCGCGACGATGGACTGGCAGATGTCGAATGTCGCTGGGAGACCAACCGCCTCGATCGCGACATCGACGCCTGCCCCATTCGTGACCGTGAGCACCTCCTGAACCGCATCGACCAGGGCAGTGTTGATCAAAGTCGTAGCTCCGAGAGCTTGGGCCATGCGGAGCCGCTTTTCATCGAGATCCAGCACAAGAACTGCACCGGGCGTGTAGAACTGCGCGGTCATCAACGTGGCGAGACCAACCGGGCCGGCTCCCACTATGGCGACCGTGTCTCCGGGTTTGATCCTGCCATTGAGGACGCCACACTCAAATCCTGTCGGCAGGATGTCGCTCAGCATGACGAGCGCCTCCTGGTCGATCTGGGATGGAACGTGATATACGCTCGTTTCCACCCAGGGGACGCGAACATACTCAGCTTGGGTTCCGTCGATCGTGTTGCCGAGGATCCAGCCGCCGTTTCTGCAATGCGAATACATACCCCTCCTACAGAAATCGCACCGGGCGCAGGAGGTGATGCAGGAAATGAGGACGGTGTCGCCTTCCCGAACACTTGAAACGGCCGCGCCGGCCTCTTCTATGACGCCGACACCCTCGTGGCCGAGAATCCTTCCGTCGGTCACCGTTGAAACGTGCCCTTTCAGGATGTGGAGGTCCGTTCCACAGATTGTGGTCGTGCTCATACGAATGATTGCGTCGGTCTCCTGTTGGAGACTTGGGCGGGGCCTGCTCTCCCATGCGCGACGCCCGGGCCCATGGTAGACAAGGGCTCGCATTTCAGTGTCCGTCGTGGCCGCTCGCGGCCCGTTCGCTGGTTTCACCGCAGCTTCGGGAGTCTTCATTGAATGTCGCTCCTGGAAAGCCACTTCTCTTGAAGTCATGACAACACCATCGGCGCAGGTCGACAAGTTCGAAGCGGTGTCGTTTTGCGCGTCTCCCTCCATTCGATGAACTGGGAGGAGCATTGCCGTTCAGCTCCGATCGCGTACGTGCGGCACGGTGCGTTAACCGCACTTCAAGCACTGGACGACGAGCGCGGCATGTTCGGGGAACCTCCGTGTGTCGCGGCACGGAGTCTCTGGCGGGCAGCGGACGGATCCTTGAGGGCAGGAATTGCAAGTACCGGCATGGGAGCCAGACACAACGTGCGGTACGCAATCGAACCAGGAGATGGAGCAAACAACCCTTCGTCGCCGCCGAGACCCATCGCAATCAGGCTTGCCTTTCGCTGAATGGCTGTAGCGGCGATATCGTCGGCAGGATGGCCGGTCACGATGAGAATCTCGGCAACTGTCACGGGCTGCAGGGCCACGGCGAGCGCGTCGAGCTGCTCGCAGGCCTCCGTCATTCTGCTCTTGTCCCGTGCGGCCGCCTGCTCGCGCCACCTCAGTACGGTTCGCATCGGCTTGAGGACGTGCAGCAAGACCAAGCCGAGGCCCAATTCCGTTGCGACGCCGGCGGCCGTACGGGCCGCGTGACGCGAGGGCTCGCTGAAGTCGATCGCAGCCACTACGGAACCTGAGCCTGGGCGCAGGCTGTTCTCCAACGAGAAGGTGCTCTCAGCCAGGGGCACTGCCGCTACAGGGATCGTGGTGCGGCGGAGCAGGCGCTCCGTGGTCGACCCGATCAGCATTCTTCGGTATCCCCCCAAGCCGTGCGTACCCATCACGATGAGATCGATGCCGTACTCTTCGGACACCTTCGCGATTTGCTCCGACGGGTCGCCCTCCGTGACCAGAATAGTCACGTCTCGTACATGATGCTGATCGTCAGTGATCGCTTCATCCAGCAGGCGATTCAGCTCAGCTCGCGTGTCTTCCTCGGCGCGCTCGGCATATACGATGGCAGATGTCGCGACCAGGACAGGATCGTTCACGTGCAGAAGGGTAATTTGGGATCCGAAGGAGCGGGCCAACAGAGCGCCGAATCGCACGGCCCGCTGTGAGTGTTCGGAAAAATCAACCGGGCACAGGATCTTGAAGAACGCCACGGCGTCGACCCCCCTTCTCGTTTCACAACTCGGGCACGCTGTGG
>CBIHMX010000152.1:0-6460 GCA_966211115.1 uncultured Gemmatimonadaceae bacterium
CCAGAGCTTGAGCTGGTAGTCGAGCGGTTGTGGAGTCCCGCCACGTTCGTCCTGCACGTGTCCGTGGAGGTTGATCAGCCCGGGCAGCACGTATTTCCCCGTGGCGTCGATCTCGGCGTCCGCTATCGGTCGGCGCGCGCGTCCGTCGCGTATGGCGACTGGGTCGAGGGAGACGACGTCGGCAATCGTGTTGCCTTCGATCACGATGTCATAAGGTCCTGACGCCGGTGTCCCGTTGCCAATGACGACCATGGCGTTGCGGATCACGAAACGCGCCGGCCGGGTGCCCGACTGGATGTTGCGGGTCCCCTGGGCTCCAGCGCTGGTCGCTGCAACGAACAGGACCGCGATTCGAAGCAAGATGGAAAGCTGCATCCCTGAATCAACGACGTGAGCCCGGTCACGGCCACCGGTTCGTCATGGCAAAGAGGCTGCATGGTGGCCGCTCCTTGTCCGGCGCGAAAATCCGGGTTATGACTGCGCGTCCGATTCACTTTCTCGCGCAGGAGCGACCGATGTCGGTGAAGACCATCCAGGCGGCTTACGCCGCGTTCGCGAACAACGATCCGTCGCTGTTGTTCGGCGCCATGGCGCCCGACGCCCAGTGGCATGCTGCCGAAGGCAGCCCGCTGGCCAGCGGCAGTCCCTACATCGGTGCGCAAGCGGTCGGCGAAAGGGTGTTCGGCCGGATATTCGGAGCGTTCGACAATTTCACGGCGAGCCCCAATCGCTTCGTCGATGGCGGCGATGACGTCGTGGTGCTCGGCCGCTACCGAGGTACATCGAAGCAGAGCGGCGCCGCACTGGACGCGCCGTTCTGCCACGTTTACCGGTTCATCGGGGACCGGATCGTGTCGTTCCACCAGTACACCGACTCGGCGCAGTGGGCGCGGCTGATGCCGTAGCACCCCTCCTGTCTGCCTAACGACTGCACCGCCCGCGATTACACGGTGAAGTGCACAGCGTCAGCCAGCGGGAGACTCAGCAGAAGGTGTCCACTGTCGACATACCCTGCCCGTGCGCAAGGGCCGGCGGGTTAACTGCCGCGATCGCCACCCATTCCGGTTCCCCCGTGCTGCAGGCCCAGCCGGAGGAACGACCGGATGCTCCGGCACATACCACAATGCATGACTCTGACAATTCCCGCTCGTCGATCCCCTGCGCTCGCCGCGACACTCTGCGTGGTTCTGCTCGCTTGCGAAGCCCGATCGACCGACTCCGATAGCAGGACCGATTCCAGTGCGACCCAGTGGACGCCGGCGCGGGTGGCGGAAGTGCGCGGGGTCCCGATCGAGGATATCCGTGCCGGGATCGACTCACTTCTGGGTGGTTCACCGCCCGCATCGATCGACGCCGATACGTGGCGCCACGTTCGTGGGCTTTATCGCATCAACGAGGGCAACGCCTACTGGATGACGGCGAAAGGTCTCGACCGGGAGCGCGCGGGGCAATTGAGCAACGTGGTCGTAGCCTCGGTCGAAGATGCACTGAATCCGGGCGAGCTGCCGCTGGCTGCCGCTGTCGAGGCGCTGGACGTTGTCCGCGGGCGGCAATCACCTACCGCGGAAGCCATGGCACGCGCCGACGTGTTGATGACCGCGATGTACGCCGGGATCGCCGAACAACTCCTCGTAGGTTACGTGGATCCGCGAAGCGTCTCCCAGAGCTGGTTCATCGATCCAATAGAAGAACGGGTCGACAGCGCGATAGCCCGCATGCTGCATGCTCAACGGCTCGACCAGGCGATGGACTCGATGCGGCCGCGACACGATGCCTACAATGCGTTACGCGGAGAACTGGAGCGATACCGCCGACTGGTTGCCGAAGGAGGCTGGACGCGCGTGGAGGACAAAGGACCGGCGCTGTCGCCCGGTGACACGGCATCGACGGCCCGCCTGACGGCACTCCGTGAAAGGCTGCAGGCGGAAGGGTTTCTCCAAAATCAGGAACGGGCTCCGTCGCGGGATTCTACGGCGAACCGAACCTACGACGACGTCCTGGCAGGAGCGGTTGCCCTGTTCCAGGAACGACGGGGCATTGTCGTGGACAGCATCTTTGGCGGCGAGACGGTCGATGCGCTGAACGTACCGGCGGAGTACCGGGCCGCGCAGATCGCCGCCAACCTGGAGCGCAACCGGTGGCTGCCTCGCACGTTAGGCACGCGGTACATCCTGGTCAACGTACCGGCCTTCCAGCTGCAGGTTTTCGAGAATGGCGCTGAGGCGCTGGCCATGAAGGTGATCGTGGGCGCCGAATATGATGGCCGTTCAACGCCGGTGTTCAGCGACTCGCTGCAGACAGTCGTCTTTCGGCCGTACTGGAACGTGACCGACAACATCGCCGAGAACGAGATCTGGCCGAAAGCGGACGAGGATGCCTCGTACCTGGCGCGGAACAACTACGAAGTGGTCAAGGGTGAAGACGGACCGCGCGTGCGCCAGAAACCTGGAGACGGAAATGCGCTCGGCCTGGTCAAGTTCCTGTTCCCGAATAGCTTCGCCATCTATCTGCACGATACGCCGCAGGGTGAGTTGTTCAAGGAGGATATCCGTGCCTTCAGCCACGGCTGCATTCGCGTCGAGAAGCCGGCCGAACTCGCGCAGTACGTGCTCGGCTGGTCAGCCGACAGCGTCAGGCGGCTGATGGAGGAAGGGAAGGATGACCATCATGTCACGGTCAATCCGAAGATTCCCGTCTATATCGTTTACCTGACGAGTTACGTGCGCGACGGCGCATTGCACTTCGGCAACGACCTGTACAGCCGCGATCAGGCGCTGGTGGAAAGGGTTCGCAAAGCGGCGCTGCCTGATGCATCGCTGCTCGACCTGGTCGAACGGCTGGATGATGCCGCGTCGCGCTGGAGATTCAGGTGGCCGTTCAGCGCCTGAGCAGCCCCGCCGCAAATTGGGCGATGTGTTCCATTCGCGGCTCCTGTCGGCGAGCCCACCCCGGGTTGCCATATCGAACCGTGCGTCGGTTGCTGTAGTTGATAATGCTCGTTCTACGCGCGATGCTCGTCAGACGCCAGCTCAGTGAGATTCTCTGGCTGTCTCGCTGCGTAATTGCAGTGCGGTGCACCGGGCGAGGGATGCCGGACATCTCTGTCGAAAGGTCAGTCCACTTGCTTGACAGGGCCGGTCCTGCACTCCATGCTGAGGGCCGTGGTCGTGGTGCGGGGGACATGCGGGATTCCGGATTGGATTCGGTGATCAAACCTCCAATGGACTGACCAAATGGCTCACCTCGCCCGCCACGACGCCCTGTTGCTGCAGCAGGTCGGCGGCCAGACTGTCGTCTACGACCAGAGGAACCGGCGGCTTCATGTCTTGAGCCGGACTGCCGCGCTGGTCTGGCAACACTGCGATGGCCAGCGCGACGTTGCGCAGCTTGTCGAGGTCGTTGGCCAGGTGCTGGATGCCCCGATAAGTGAGGAAGTGATTCTCCTGGCACTCGGTCAACTCGAGGAAGCCGTCCTCCTCGCGGCGCCACAGAGGCCAACACGACCTGCGGATGCCGTCTCACGGCGTGACATGGTGAACCGCGTTCTTGGTGGTCTTGCTGCTGGCGTGCTGCTGCCCGTCGTCACGTCGTGTGGCTCCATCGTTGAACCGGTGATTGGGGCGGTAAGCAGAAACGATGTCCCCGTCACGACGACGACAAGCACGACTGGAACCACGCCCCTCGTGACCACGACCAGTACCACGGGAACGACTCCGCTCACTACCACGACCACCAGTACCACTGGCACCACGCCACTCAATACCACGACCACCAGCACGACGGCAACGACTCCGCTTGTTACCACCACGACGAGTACGACCGGTACGACGACCACGAGCACAACGTCGACCACGACAACCATACCGCCCAAAAAGGTGGTGATGTGCCACAACGGACAGACCATCAAGGTCGACGCGCGCGCCGTCGCCGTCCACCTTGCCCATGGCGACACGCTCGGCCCCTGTCAGGACTGAAGGAGGCGTAGTTCCGTTCTGCGTGGCAGCACAGCGACCGCGCTCTCGAACAGAGAGCGCGTTTTGCTTGCCCGATGGAAGCACACGCATCCTGTCGCACCGCAGACTTTCCGACATCTGATGACTCAACGCACCGCGGAGTGACCGTGAAGAGCCTGACCATCGGGATGGCGACCTTCAATGATTTCGATGGCGTGTACTTCACGCTTCAGTCATTGCGCCTCTATCACGACATGAGCGATGTGGAGCTGCTGGTCGTGGACAACTTTGGCTGTGAGCACACCAGGAGCCTTGTCGAAGGTTGGGGTGCCGGCAGGTACGTGCGACGCACCGAGGTTCAGGGAACGGCTGCCCCCAGAAATCTCGTGTTCGAGGAAGCCACGGGTGACATGGTCGTCTGCTGCGATTCCCATGTGCTCTTTCCACCGGGTGTGGTGGCGCGACTACAGGCCTTCGCGACGCAGCACCCTGATTGCGACGACCTGCTTCAGGGTCCGATGTTATACGACGACCTGCAGGCGATCTCGACGCATCTTGAACCGGAGTGGCGAGAGGAGTTCTGGGGGACGTGGGCCACTGATCCGCGTGGCCACGATCCGGAGCATGAACCATTCGAGATACCGATGCAGGGGCTCGGCGCTTTTGCCTGTCGCAAGCGGGCATGGCTTGGATTCAATCCGCGCTTTCGCGGTTTCGGCGGTGAAGAAGGATACATCCACGAGAAGTTTCGTCAGGCAGGACGCCGGACGCTGTGCCTTCCGTGGTTCCGGTGGTTGCACCGATTCGGCAGGCCGTCAGGCGTTCCGTACACGCTGACCGTCGACGACAAGTTCAGGAACTACATGATTGGTCACGCCGAGCTCGGGCTCGATCTCGCGAAGCCGATCGAACATTTTTCCGCGCGGCTGTCACAGGAGCGGATCGTCGCAATCGCCACCGAGGCCATCTGGGGCGTCGGGATGCACGAACTGACGGCGCCACTCGCTGGAGAAGGCGCTCCGCTTCCTCCAACACCCGCCCCAACCGTCCCGGAAGCTGCAACAGTGGTCGTTGCGGTTGAACGGCCGGCACAGCGTCGGGCGCTCGTGTGCTTTGTCGATGACCGGCTGGACATCATCCAGCAGTCGCTGGCACTGCGCCAGTCGTGGTTACACGTCCAGAGCCCCGACACAGACCTCGTAATGATGGGTCCCGAGCACGTCCTGGCGCAGCTTCCACCCGACGTGGTCAGGATTCCACAGCGCGCCGTGCATAACGATCCGGAATGGAAGGACTACCGCTACATCAACTCCATTGCGTGCCTGAATGGAGCGGGCGCCGGGCAGCTCGACCGATACTCACATATCCTGCGAACCGATGTCGATACGTTCCTGACTCCGGCGTGGAATGACTTCCATCCCGAGGGTTTTGTCTTCGGCAGCGGCGGCTATTCGAACGACGACGATGTTCGTCAGCGCCTGTGCGACATCTCAGCGGCATTCGGGTTCGAGCACCGGGGGATGGTCAACGTCGGGTCCACGTGGTACGGACCCACAGCGCTCGTGCGCCGCGTAAGCGCCATCAGCGAGCTGGTGACCAGGCACATCCTTGCCAACTGCTTCACCACGGACAACGGGCAGTGGCCTGGGTGGTACCGCGAGGTCGCGTTGCTCTACGGCGGCGAGGTTGCGGTCAACCACTGCGCACCGGACGCAGCGCGCACCACGATGCTCGATGGATCGAACACGGGGCAGGATCCGACGCGGACGCATGCTCATATTCACTGCTGGCACACGCCGCACCGGTTCTCGAAGCATGCGTTCCTGGATGGTCGATACACCCTGGACGACGTGCAAAACGCCGACATGGACGTGCTGAGCGATTACTGCCTGACGATGGCGTTTCGCTCATTGGGAGACCTTCCAGCGCCGGTTGGTCCGATCATGCGTGTGGCTCTCCATGACCTGCGGCCGACAGACCACGTGATGCCCCCCGCCGACACCGGCGCCTGACAAACTGTTGTTTGGTCCCGAGTCGAGCGGAAATTTTGCCGCTCGTACGCGGAGACTGGGTGTTCCTCCGACCCCCGCGCCAATCAGGAATACCCGCTCGGTGGCCCGGAAACAGGCCGTATGCGTACCCACCAAATACTTTCCGGTACCCGCCCGTATATAAGGGAAGGCGGCTTCAGCGCCTTTCTCACGCCACACAGCGCGAGCGGTATCGTGCGCTCGTCCGCCCGACAACCAGCCAGCCCCGATGATCCTGTCGTTCCCTTCCCCATCGCGCACTGTGATGGCGCTAGCGCTGCTCGGTGCCGTGGGCGCGTGCGCGCCTCGTCCGCCCCAGGTCGGGGGAAACCCGATCGTTCCGGCCACACCCGCGAGTTACGCGCCCGCCCCAGTCAGCATTCCGCGTATGCCGTCGACTCCGGTCGCCGCCGTTCCCGACGGTCCCGACCTCCAGTCGTTGACGCTCGCGCAGGTCGTCGACCTCGCCCTGCAGAA